>JAUYEC010000176.1 GCA_030691585.1 Candidatus Omnitrophota bacterium | reverse complement strand
TCCGGCTACGCCTAACGTTACCGGCGTGCGCGCATTCTGCGTTGCAGATGATGGCGTAATTAGAGTCGATCCGGCAGGAGTTCTTCCCGCGGACCGTGCTGCCTGTACGGCGTTAACAGCAACACCTTAACAGTGTTTCTTTTTTTGTAACGAGTAAAACGGTAGGGGCGGGTTTAAAACCCGCCCCTACAATTTTTAGGCGTAAGGAAAAAGGGGACAGCGCCCTAAAAAGGGCGCTGTCCCCTTTTTCCCCTGTAAGTATTTTTCCCTTGTTATCTATATTATTTATGATAAAATTTATCTAATATGAACAATATAAAAGCGCGCAGTTTCATCACTATAATGGTGGTTATCGCATTCCTGGCGTTATTTTTGCGGGTGCTCATCGGCCAGGTGATCAAGGGCAGTGTGGTGGTGAACGAATCAACCGCCGCCGCGACCTTGAAATTGATTTCGGCCGCCCTGGAGAGCTACGCCAAAGACAAGCAGGGGGCCTATCCGGACAATTTCGCGTTGTTGATGAAGACGACACCACCGTACGTAGATAAGGATTATATAGATTCGCCCCCGATCAAGGGGTATTATTATAATTGCCCGCGCCTTGAGGCCTCGGGCTATAGTTGTTACGCCACGCCGCTCAAGTGCCAGATTACCGGCAATATGACTTATAGCGTCGGCACAGGCGGGTTGTTCATCTCTGAAAATTGCAGCAAAAAGGATTGATACCGCCCCGGCGGGCCCTGCCGACGAGGTCGTGGGATAAATTTTATTCACTAAAGCCCTCAATAAATGAAATTTAAATTAGGCGGATTTGCCAATCCCAAAGAAAAATTATCCGTGGGGCTGGATATAGGCTCCGGCTCAATTAAGAGTGTCCAGTTACGTTTTCGCCAGTCAGGCGTTGAGCTTTGTGAGTTTGGCCTGACGGAGATCCCCGCGGACACCGGCCGCGCTGTCGCCGGATTCACACAGCCGCGCAACATTAAACTCGCCAATATTTCCGTTTCCGGGCCATCCACCTTGATCCGCTATGTCAACTTCCCTAAGATGGACCCCTCTGAACTTCAGCAGGCCCTGAAATTTGAGGCCCAGAAGCATATTCCCTTTCCCGTAGATGAGGTCAACTTGGATGGTTATATTCTCAAGCCTGACCTGCCGGGGAACTTGATGCTTGTCCTTTTGGCGGCAGTCAAAAATGACCTGATTTCCGGGCGCCTTAAGCTTATGGAAGAGGCAGGCGTCAAGCCTAACCTGATAGATATAGATTCCGTGGCGCTGATCAATGCTTATAATTTTAATTATCCCGTGGAAAACTCAGGCGGCCATCGTGTCGTGGCATTGGTCAATATTGGCGCGTCCATGGCCAATCTCAACATACTTGAAGATGGCATCCCGCGGCTTAGCCGGGACATCCATACCGGAGGAGCTGTTTTTACCCAGAAGTTGGCGGACATTTTTGCCGTGGACCTTGCTGCCGCCGAGAAACTCAAACTTTCTCCCGAAGGAGAAAACCGCGATAAGGTCCGGGCGGCGATGGAACCAATGCTGGCTAACCTTGGGCAAGAGATACGCACGTCATTTGACTTTTATGAGAGCCAGAGCGCCGTTTCCGTGGGTAAGATCCTTGTCAGCGGAGGAAGCAGTTATTTCAGCGGGCTGAAAGATATGCTTTCCGCGTCGACCGGCATCGCGGTTGAGGACTGGGATCCCTTTAATAAAATAAGTTTGGCCGGTGGAGTTGACGCGGCTGCGCTCAAGAAAGTCTCCAGCCAATTGGCCGTGGCCGTCGGTTTAGCCTTAAGACAATGATAGAGATAAATTTACTGCCGCAAGAATTGAAGGCCGGGACAAAGCCTAAATCCGCGCAAGCGCCTTTGGCTTCGGCTGAACAAATAAAAAAACTTTTACCTATTATTGCGGTAGTCCTGGGTTTATTAGTATGTTTGCAGGCCGCCCTGGCAGTAGTCAATATGCTGGAGGCATCCCAATTGCGCGTGTTAAACAATAAATGGGGCGCGCTCGAGCCGCAGAGAAAAATATTAGAGAAATTTAACCAGGAATATGCTATATTAAGCGGCGACGCCGCCGTAACGGGCCAATTGCTTAAAGGCCGCCTTTTGTGGGCGCCAAAACTATACGCGCTCAGCGTCAATCTGCCGCCGGGTGTGTGGCTCAATGAGCTTTCCCTTAATGCCGCCAGTTTCAGGCTGCAGGGGTCGGTAGTTTCCCCGCAGGGCAAAGAAATGAGCCTGATCAATGATTTTCTGGATAACCTTAAGAAAGACACGGGCTTTTACGGAGATTTCGTTAAATTGGAGCTAGGTTCTCTGCAGCAAAGATCAGCCGGGACCTATAAGATCGAAGATTTCATTCTGTCCGGAACAATAAAAAATGAAGCTGGACCTGGACAAAAATAAGAAGGTCATTTTATTCGCTTTGATTGCGGTTGTATTGGCCTATCTCGATCTGGCCTATGTCTTGAGGATGCAACTGGGGGCAATAAACAGAGTCAGGCCGCAGATCATAAAGTTGAAAAATGACCTGAAGAGCCTGGACCGGGACCTGGAGCGGATGCGTTCCCAGGAGAAGCAGCAGGGCGCTCCAAAACAGGCCATGGCAGGTAACGCAAAAAAATTGGTCCAGGAATCCCGGCTGGACGCGCTGCTGGAGCAGATCTCCGATACGGCGCTTCGCCGCAATGTCAATATTGTCTCTATGCAAAAAAAGCCGTATAAAGAAGAAGCGGTGAGCTCGGATAAAGCCAAGAGCGCGCCGGCGGCTAAATGGACACCTTATTTTATAAATTTGAATCTATCCTGCGCTTATAATGACCTGGGGAAATTCATCAATGACCTGGAAAATTTTCAGGATTTCATCGCCGTGGCGAATATGTTCGTGACACCCGGGAAAAAAGATATATATGTGCAGGACGTTAATTTAGCGCTCAAGACTTATGTTATCAAATAGGGATAAATTGTGCGGGGCAATAGCCGCGTTTTTTTGCGCCTTATTATTGATGGCGCAGGATGCCTGGGCGCAGGAAGCGGCGTTTAGCTATGATGCAACCGGCCTGCGCAACCCTTTTATTCCTCTTGTCACCAGCGATGGCAGGTTGATCAAGGTAAGTGCCGGCTCCGGCGCTGGCGACCTGGTTCTCGAAGGTATAATTTATGAAGAGAAAGGCGAATCTTACGCCATAGTTAATGCTACAATAGTCAGGCCCGGAGACGTGGTCAATGGTTGGGGGGTCGAAAGAGTGGAGCAGAATAAAGTTATTATTAGTAAGGGCAGTGAGCTCAGGGAATTAGAGATCGCAACGGGAGAATGATGGCGCGGCCCAGGATTTATCTTCCAGATTTTCTGTTTTTAATTTTGTTATGCGCGGCTTTCTGCGGCAGGCAAGCCCGAGCGGAGGATGGCAGCGTTGCAGCGCCTTCTGCGCCAAGTATTGAAGTTAAGCAGGGCGCGGATAAAAATACAGCCGCCAAATCAGGCGATCCGGATAATGTAACATTTGATTTTAAGGACGCCGACATCCAGAACGTCTTAAAGATCATATCTTATAAATCAGGCGTAAATATCATCAGCTCTCCGGACGTAACCGGCGTTGTCAGCATCAGGCTGGTCAACGTCCCCTGGGAAGAGGCGCTGGATGCCATTCTTTCTACGCATAATTTCGGTTACGAGTGGATCAACGATAAGATCATTATGGTAGGGTCGCTGGAAAAATTGTCGCTTAAGAAAAAGGCCAGGCTTGAAGAGCGGTCCCAGGAGAAGAAGATAGAGTTAGAAGAGAAAAAGGCAAGCCTTGAAATTTCCGCGCGTGAAAATAAAGATGCGGTAGAGAATTTACCGCTGGACACGCAGGCCTTCGTGTTGAATTTTTCCAAGGCCGATGAAATAAAGACCGCTGTCCAGAACCTGATCTCCGCCCGCGGAAAGATCATGCTTGAGCCGCGCACAAACACCCTGATCATTACCGACTCCAAGGCCAACCTCGCTAAGATCGAAGAGATCATAAAGAAGCTGGATCGCATGACCCCCCAGGTGCTCATCGAGGCCAAGATCATTGAGACGACACTGGGCAACGCCGAAAAACTGGGTATTGACTGGACCTTGCGCATAACCGCCAGGGGTGCCAGCAGGCCGATCACCTGGCCGTATATGGCTAATGCCAAGGGGGTACAACAGGATTATCTTCCTCTGGCACAGTCGCCTTCTACACTGGAGAGGACCACGACCAGCCAGACAGATGCGCAGACCGGAAATATCATTAATACCACTTCGACTGAAACGCTGTTCCATAAGCTGGTCAACGGGTTTCCCGAAGTCCCGAGCAATCTTTTTACCTTCGGCACATTGAATTTTACCGAGATGGCGGCGGTGATGGAAATACTGGCGCAGAGGACCGATTCGAAGATCCTTTCTAATCCGCGCATTGTCACTTTAAATAACCGCGAAGCCAAGATCTTAGTCGGCAGCATTGTCCCGATCCCGAATTATGAATACTCTAAGGATACCGGCACAAGGGTGGTATCGGGCTATACCGACCAGGAGATAGGCGTGGGCTTAAGCGTTATCCCCAACATAAATGAACGGGATTATATCACCTTGAACGTCCGGCCCACCATAGATCAGATCATCGGCTACACCGGGCCCAACAACGAACGGCCGATAATCTCCACGCGCAACGCCGAGACCAATGTGATGATCAAAGACGGCCAGACCCTGGTTATCGGTGGGCTCATCTCCGAAAAGAAGACTAAGTATAAAAAGAAGATACCGATATTAGGCGATATCCCGGGGTTGGATTTTCTTTTCAGCAAAAAAGAAGATACCATAGAAAGGACCGAGCTTTTAATATTTATCTCTCCGCATATCATCAGGGAGGGCGATTTCAGGGAAGCAAATCTCAAAGAGACCGAGAAGATAGAAAAAGAAATGCTTGAAGATGCGCGCCTGACTTTAAGCTCCGATAAAAAAGACCCCTCACTCATGGGACGGATAAAACAGGTGGTAAAAAAATAAAATGGGATATAGAATAACATTTACATTTTCTAAACTTGGCCGGATGATCTACGTCTCGCATTTGGACCTGATGCGTTTATTTACCCGCGCGATGCGCCGGGCAGAGCTGCCGCTTAAAATGACCGAGGGGTTCAGCCCGCATCCGAAGTTCAGTATTCACAAGGCCTTGAAACTGGGGGTGGCAAGCTCTAGCGAATTGGCAACTATAGCTTTAAAAGGCTGGGTCAGCCCCGAAGATTTTAAAGAAAAATTAAAAAAACAGTTGCCGCAAGGGTTGGAGATCATAAATGCCCAAAGAAATCTTAATTAACGTTGAACCTCAGGAAACGCGGGTGGCTATATTAAACGACGGCCGGCTCGATGAGTTTTATATCGAGCGCCCGCAGGACAAGACCATCGTCGGTAATATCTACATGGGTAAGATAGAGGCGGTTTTGCCGTCGTTGGGTGCCGCCTTCGTGGACATCGGCCTGGTTAAGAAAGGATTTTTATATATCTCCGAAATAGAATCCGCTTTTGAGGCCGCGGATACCCCGCAGCAGCCAAAGCCCCTGGAGATAAAGAAGGGGCAGGACGTCCTGGTGCAGGTGGTCAAGGAATCTTTCGGGACCAAGGGCCCGCGCCTGTCCACGCACATAGGCCTTGCCGGAAGGTATCTGGTGATTATGCCTCACGGTAAAGGTGTAGGCATATCGCGCAGGATAGAGGATGATGTTGAGCGCAAGCGCCTGCGTCAGCTCTTTTCCGAACTCACACTTCCTAAGGACGTGGGTTTTATCGTGCGTACCGCAGCCAGCGGCAAGTCAAAGCATGAATTACTGCGCGACGCGCAGTTCCTTTATAAGTTGTGGAAGCGGCTGGAAAAGGTCATCAACCAGAAAAAGGCCCCGGCGCTTATCTACGAGGAATATGACCTGACTTTCCGGGCGATCAGGGATTCTTTTACCGATGATGTGGCGCGCATGGTCGTGGATTCTAAAAGCGAATTTTACCGCATCCAGCGTTTTATGAAGACTTTTTTGAGTTACCTGGTGCGCAAGGTAGAGCTTTACCGCGGGGATGACCTCTTCGGAGACAAGGATATTGAAAAACAGATAAACCGCATCTACGAAAGCAAGGTCTATCTGAAGAGCAAGGCTTATCTGGTGATTGAGCCTACCGAAGGGTTGGTTGTCGTTGACGTCAATAGCGGCGGGTTCAAAAAAAAGCTTCAGCAGGAAGAGACCGCTTTCAAGGTAAACTGCGAGGCGGCCATTGAAGCGGCGCGCCAGCTTGTCCTGCGCGACCTCGGCGGCATTATCGTCATTGATTTTATTGATATGGAGAGGGAGTCGCACCGCAGGGAGGTGCTCAACACCTTGAAGAAGTCCTTGAGCGAAGATAAGGCCAAATACGACATACTGGGCATTTCCAAGTTTGGCCTCGTGGAAATGACCCGTGAGCGCATACACAAGACCGTGCAGATGCTTTCTTATCAGCCTTGCCCTTATTGTCAGGGCAGGGGAAGAGTGCGTTCGCCGGTAACCGTGGCAATATATGTGCTCAAGGAATTAAGAAGGGCCCTGAAAAGTAAACATCCGGAACAGGTAAATCTTACCCTTTCGCCTCCTGTGATTGACGAAATCCTCAAGAATAAAGAGGATCTGAAGGCAATTGAGCATAAATTCAGGACAAGGGTTAATCTTATCTCCAATCCCGCCTGCCATATTGAAGAAATTAAGATAGAATAGGCCAAAAAATAGGTTGCAAAGTGGCCCTATTTGTATTATACTTTAACCTCATTGTAGGGGCGGGTTTAAAACCCGCCCCTACAGCATTGATTACAGTAAAACCATCTTAAGGGAGGATTATAAATGTATGCAATAGTTGAACTTGGAGCAAAGCAGTACAGCGTAAAGAAAGGCGACATAATAGAAGTGGAAAAAGAGGATGCAGCTGTGGGCAAGGATATTAAATTGGCCCATGTCCTTATGGTTTCCAAGGATAAAAAAGTTGAGGTGGGCACTCCCTATCTTAAGGGAGTCACTGTTACTGCTTCAGTGTTGACACCCATAAAGGGCGAAAAGCTGATCTCTTTTAAATACCGCCGCCGTAAATCTTCACATTGGAAGAAGGGCCATCGCCAGCAGCTCACGCGGCTCAAGATCAAAGACATAGAGGTCGCGTAGGGACAGGTTTGCCCGCCTGCCGGCAGGCAGGAAACCTGTCCCTACAGAGGTATTTTAACGATAAATGTTTATTGACAGCGCTAAAATCCATGTAAAGAGCGGCGACGGCGGCAGGGGCTGCGGCAGTTTCTACCATGATAAATACAGGCGTTATGGGGTACCTGACGGCGGCGACGGCGGAAAAGGCGCTGATATTATCATCAGGGCCGACTCTAAACTTTGTACCCTGCTGGATTATAGGTACAAGCGCGATTTCCGCGGTAAGCACGGGGCTCATGGCTCAAGTAATAATAGAAAAGGAAGAGACGCCGAAGCGATCATTATTCCTGTCCCGTTGGGCACAGTAGTCCAAGACGCTTCAACCGGCTTCATCCTGCGCGATATGTGCCGGGACGCAGAGGAATTAGTTGTTGCTCCGGGTGGCGCAGGCGGCCGGGGCAACCGCGGCAACAGAGAGCCTGCTGAGGGCGCTGCCGGATTTGTCAGGGACCTGATCCTTGATTTAAAGGTGATTGCCGCAGCGGGCATTGTGGGCTTCCCTAACGCCGGAAAGTCTACGCTTATCTCGGCGATATCAAACGCCCGGCCCGCGATCGCGGCGTATCCATTTACGACTAAATTTCCCATTTTAGGAGTTGTGCGGGCCCAGAATAAAAATTTTATCGTCGCGGATATTCCCGGCCTTATTGAAGGGGCATCGACTGGCCGCGGCTTAGGCGATAAATTCTTGAGGCATATCGAGCGGACCAGGATCCTCATACACGTTATTGACATGGCTGGTTTTGAGGGGCGCGACCCGCTGACGGATTACAGGTCTATCAATAAGGAATTAAAAAACTACGGGGCGGACTTGACAAAGAAAACTCAGGTCATCGCGGCCAATAAAATGGACCTGGACGGGGCGAAAGCTAACCTTGTCCGGTTCAGGAAAACAATTAAAAAAAAGATCTATCCGATATCGGCCTTAAATAAAGAGGGCCTGGAGGAATTAGTTGACGCAGTCGCAAAGTACTTATAAGAGGATCGTGGTAAAGATCGGCTCAAGCCTTTTTTATTCCGCGCAAGAGCTGGACCTATCAAGTTTTTGCGGCATTGCCTCGGAGATCGCCGGTTTGATCAATAAAGATGGCTTGGAGGTAGTGGTGGTTTCTTCCGGGGCCATTGCCCTGGGCATGGACCTGCTAAAAATAGAGAGCAGGCCTAAGCGGTTACCTCTTTTGCAGGCAGCGGCAGCAGTCGGGCAGAACGCGCTGATGGATAATTACAGCAGGCATTTCGCTAAGTCCGGCATTAACTGCGCGCAGGTTTTATTGACCTGGGATGACTTTAGCAGCCGTCAGCGTTATTTAAACGCCAAGAATACACTTTTGGAGTTATTGAAATTAGGCAGTATGCCGGTTGTCAATGAAAACGACACTATCTCTACCGATGAGATTAAATTCGGCGATAACGACCGGCTCTCAGCGCTGGTGGCCAAACTTGTGGACGCCGATCTATTGGTCATGCTTTCGGATGTGGACGGCCTCATGGATCGCGAGGGTAAAGTTATCGCGATAGTCGAGAAGATCAATGCCGAGATCAAATCTTTGGCTAGCCCGACAAAAAACCGGACCTGTGTAGGCGGTATGATCTCTAAGATCGAAGCTGCCGCTATGGCGGTGGATTCGGGTATTCCATGTGTGATCGCCAACGGCCGCGCGAGAAATATAATTTCTTCGGTTATAGCCAGGCCGCAGGCCAGCGGAACGTTATTTGTGTCCAAGAAAAGCTTAACCGCTAAAGAGCACTGGATAGCCTTTGGCACAAAGCCAAAAGGCAAGATCGTCGTGGATAACGGCGCCAAGAACGCGCTCCTGAATAAAAAGAGCCTTTTAGCGGTAGGCGTTACAGGCTGTGAGGGAAATTTTGATCGCGCGGATATTGTCAGCATCGTTAACGGCTCGGGTGTGGAATTTGCCAGGGGCAAAGTTAAATTGAACTGCCGTGATCTCGATAATTCCAAGGGTAGTCGTTTAGATAATGAAGTGATGCACCGCGACGATATTGTGATCTTGTAAATTTGATTGTAGGGGCGGGTTTCAAACCCGCCCCTACAAGGACGACTGGGTGAATGAATACTATGAACCTCAAGCACGATCTATCAAAATTAGCAGCGCGGGCGCAAGAGGCATCGCGTGCTATGCACGGCCTTTCCTCCCAGGCCAAGAACCTGGCGCTTGTGGCCATGGCCGAGGCTTTGATCAGCGGCAAAAGCGTCATCCTCAAAGCCAACAGGAAGGATGTGCTCAAGGCTAAAGCCGGCCGGCAGACAAAGGCTTTTATTGACCGTCTTGAGTTGGACGATAAGCGTATCGCCGGCATGTCCGAGTCTTTGCTGGAAATTAGCTCGCTCACTGATCCTGTCGGAGAAGTGATCAAGGCCTGGCGAGTGCCCAACGGCCTCTGGATCCATAAGGTGCGTGTGCCGATAGGTGTTATTGCTATTATTTATGAATCGCGGCCGAACGTGACCTCCGATTGCATAGGGCTGTGTTTTAAGTCGGGGAACAGCGTCATTCTGCGCGGGGGGAGCGAGGCCTTGAATTCTAACCTGGCTATCTACGCTGCGCTCAAAAAAGCCGCGGACTGCTTACGCCTTCCCGAAGGCGCGATAAATGTCGTGGATACCGTTGACCGCCGGGCAGTGGATATTTTATTGAAGCTGGATAAATATATTGACCTTGTCATTCCGCGCGGAGGCGAGAGCCTGATCAGAAGGGTCGTTGCTTCTTCACATATTCCGGTGATCAAGCATTATAAGGGCATTTGCCATGTTTATGTTGACGAAGACGCGGACCTCAATAAAGCCGAGAGTATCTGTTTTAACGCCAAGGTCCAGCGGCCGGGAGTATGCAACGCCATGGAAACGATGCTGGTGCATCAAGACATAGCCGCCAGGTTCTTGCCCGGGATGATCAAAAAATTTAAAGAAGCCGGTGTCAAGATCCGCGGCTGCGCTGTGACCTTCAAGATCGCCAAGTCCGGTGTCCAATTGGCCACTGATAAAGATTACCACACCGAATACCTGGACCTTGTTCTTTCGGTAAAGGTCGTGCAAAGCCTAGATAGTGCCATTGAGCATATCAACCATTATGGAACGCGGCACTCAGACTCCATTGTTACGGAAGATTATAATAATGCCCTGAAATTCTTAAGGCAAGTGGATTCAGCCTGTGTATACGCCAATGCCTCAACCCGTTTTACCGACGGCAACCAGTTCGGCATGGGCGCTGAAATAGGCATTTCCACTGACAAGCTCCACGCCCGCGGCCCGATGGCGCTTGAGGAGCTGACCACCTACAAATATATGATTTTTGGTGACGGGCAGATTAGAACGTAGGGACAGGTTTGAAACCTGTCCCTACATACGGATTACGAACGACGATATACGAACGACGCCTGCCTGCCGGCAGGCAGGGACGACCAGATGAAAATAGGTATCTTAGGCGGGACTTTTAATCCGGTGCACATCGGCCATCTTATTTTGGCCGAAGAAGCAAGAGAGAAGCTCGGCCTTGATAAAGTCATCTTTGTGCCGGCATACCTGCCGCCGCATAAGGATACAGCCGATATTGCTCCGGCGCTGATGCGGCTTGAGATGTTGAAGCTTGCGGTCAAGGGGAACGGTTTTTTTTCGGTATCTGATACAGAAATAAAAAGGGATGGCCGCTCCTATACCATTGATACGCTCAGGGAGTTTAAAACAAAATATCCCGACGACGAGCTCTATTTTTTGATCGGCTCGGACCTCTTGACTTACCTGGCGGATTGGAAGGACCTAAACGAGATACTTACCATGGTCAAATTTATCGCGGCCACGCGCCCGGGATACGCGCTTGAGAAGATACCCAAGCGCATTGATACGATCCCTATCAGGGCAGTGGATATTTCCGGTTTCGAGATCCGTAAGGCTATTAAAGAGAATAAGTCTTACAGGTATTTAGTGCCTGAAGCGGTATTTAAATATATCAACCGGAAAAAATTATACAGGGTGTAGGGACAGGTTTTAAACCTGTCCCTACAGAGATAAACGAAATGATAAAAGTTGCCCCATCGATATTATCCGCGGATTTCAGCTGTCTGGCCAAAGAGATAAAGAGCGTAGAATTAGCCGGGGCGGATATGCTGCATATTGACGTGATGGACGGGCATTTTGTGCCCAATATTACCATCGGCCCTGTGGTGGTAAAATACATCCGCAAATGCACAAAGCTGCCGTTGGATGTGCATCTGATGATCGAGCGGCCGCAGGATTTTTCCGCGGCCTTTGCCGAGGCAGGCAGTGATATGATCACTTACCACATCGAGACGATTGGCGTTAAAGAGTTGCGCCGGGAAGCGGCAAAGTTAAAGCAAAAAAAGATAAAAATCGGCGTGTCTCTGAATCCGGTAACGCCTTTATCTAAGATAAAAGGCGTATTGGATGCGGTTGATCTAGTGTTGGTGATGAGTGTAAACCCGGGTTTTAGCGGCCAGAAATTTATTCCCGGCGTGGTACCAAAAATAGAGGAGTTAAGCAGGATTTTCGACGGAGAGATATCGGTGGACGGCGGGGTCAATGACCAGACGGCAGGGATGCTCATCCGTGCCGGAGCCGATATTCTGGCAGCGGGGTCATACATATTTGGGGCAAAAGATCGATTGATAGCCATAGAAAGGATAAGAAATGCAGGGAAGTGATGAAATAAAATTTGGCACAGACGGCTGGCGGGGCATTATCGCCGACAATTACACATTTAAGAATCTTAGAATTCTTTCGCAGGCAGTGGCGGATTATCTTGGGCCCAATAAAACCGTGGCCGTGGGGTTTGACACGCGTTTTATGTCGGAGCGTTTCGCATGTATTACAGCGCGTGTGCTTTGCGCAAATAATATTCGCGTGATCCTATCGGACCGTCCGGTGCCCACGCCGACTGTGAGTTTCGCGGTGAAATCAAAAAAACTTGACCTGGGAGTGATGATCACCGCATCGCACAATCCCGCCGAGTATAACGGTTTTAAGATCAAGGTTCCTTCAGGCGGAGCGGCAGGGCCGGAGGTGACCGAGAAAGTAGAGAGCCTCTTGGCTCAGACGCCGGTAAAAGATAGCGCTTCGGATGAGGGAATAGCAAAAGTTGATCTTACCCGCGCTTACGTAAAGTTTATCCGTAATTATATCGATTTTAAGAAAATTAAGAACAAGAAATTCAAGGTCCTGGTGGATGTGATGTATGGTTCGGGAAACAGTTTTATCGCCGAGGTGCTCAAGGGTTCGTCGATCAAACTTGAGTTTATGCGCAACGGCATCAACCCGTCTTTTGTCGGGGGGAGGCCGGAGCCGGTTGAGGAAAACCTGAAGGAATTAAAAACCAGGGTGAAAAAAGAGAAGTTCGATTTGGGTATTGCCCTTGACGGAGATGCCGACAGGATAGCAGCGGTTGCCCCGGGTGGTGAATTTATCCATCCCCAGAAGATCCTCGGGCTCCTGGCGCTCCACTTGAATCAGGACCGCGGTTTTTCCGGCGGTATAGTCAAGACCATCTGCGGCACGACGATGGTCGACAATATAGCAAAATTCCTAAAGGTTAAGCTTTATGAAACGCCGGTAGGTTTTAAATATATCTCTAATTTGATGGAAAAAGAAGACGTGGTCGCAGGCGGGGAGGAAGCCGGCGGCATGGGTGTCAAGGGGTATATTCCGGAACGCGACGGCACCATGGCCGGGTTATTGCTCCTTGAGATGATGGTGTACCGGAATAAAAATATTCTTAAGATCCTCAATGAAACGGAAAAGGAATTCGGCAGGTATTATTATGTGCGCGACGACCTGCATCTGTCCCGGCGCGTGGAGCCTAAAAAAGAAGACATGCCTTCTGAATTGCTGGGCTATAAGGTGGTCGAGGTAAAGGATTTTGACGGATTGAAATTGATCTGTGACGATCAAAGCTGGCTTATGTTCCGCGCTTCAGGCACGGAGCCGATCATGCGGCTTTACGCCGAGGCGAAGACGCCCAAGCAGGCGGGGCTTCTTTTGGAGCTGGGCAAGTCGTTGATCGGGCAATAATGACGTTATATCCTGTATCGAGGGCTTTTTGCGCGGGGTTCCTGAAAATTTTCTTCGGCCTTAGAGTAGTTGGCAGAGAAAATATACCGGCCAGGGGCGGTTTTATTTTAGCCGGTAACCATGTAAGCTATCTCGATCCGCCGGCCGTGGGTTCTGGTTGTTCGCGCGGTGTGCATTTTATGGCGCGCCACGATCTGTTTAAGATCCCGGTCCTGGGATGGTGGCTGCGTTCGGTAGGGGTCTTTGAGGTAAAAAGAGAGTCTGCAGACGTCTCCGCCATGAAACAGGCGATACGTTGCTTAAAAAGTGGTGAAGGCCTGGCGTTATTTCCGCAGGGCCGGCGTTCAGGAATAGAGAATCTGGAACAGGATATTCAGGCCGGTGTAGGTTTTATCGCGCAAAAATCAGCTGTCCCGGTAGTGCCGGTTTTTGTCAAAGGCACGGAAAAGGCATTGCCTAAAGGCGCCAGATTTTTCAGGCGGGCATTAATCACTGTGCGTTTTGGTAAGAGCATTGTTATAGGTAAAGAGATGTCTTACCAGGATGCCGCGGCGCTGATCGCCGCAGAAATAAAGAAGTTGTCAAAGTTGTAAAATTGTCTTGTAAGGGAGGTGTTTTTTTAGGTAGTTTGTGTCACAAAAAAATAATGTAGTTGTAGGGACAGGTTTAAAACCTGTCCCTACAATGAAGCTCCTCGGGCTTTAAGCCAGAGGTTTCTGCAGCGAAATACTTGAGCGGTCAAGCTCCATCTGCGTTTTTAAAGGGCGCGGTTTTACGGCCGCGAAAGTATAAAATTAAATATTAAGGAGAATTTTAAAATGATCGAGAAAACTGAAAACAAGTCCGAACTTGAACAGCTTTACAATGAAAGCATAAAATTGATACAAGAGGGGCAGGTTACTAAGGGCCGGATAGTAAACATAAAACCCAAAGAGGTTTTGGTGGATGTGGGTTTTAAATCCGAGGGCGTGGTCCCTATCGCTGAATTCAGCCGCGCGGACCTCGAAGTGGGCAAAGAGCTTGATTTTTTTATCGAGTCCATTGAAAACGACGCCGGCATGATCGTTCTTTCCCGTGAGAGAGCGGCGAGGATACAGGGCTGGGACAAGATCGTTAAATTTTCCCAGGATGGCAATTTTGTGGAAGGCAAACCGGTCAAGAAAGTTAAGGGCGGGTTCCTGGTGGATGTCGCGGGCATTGAGGGCTTCTTGCCGTCTTCGCTTTCGGCCTTTAAGGGGATCGCGGAAAAAGACATCATGTACAGGCCTTTTGGCTTCAAGATCATCAAGGTAAACAACCTAAGGCATAGCATTATTTTAAGCCGCCGCGAAGCGGTGCAGAAGGAAAAAGAGGTAGCCAAAGACAGGATCTGGCAGGAATTAAAATCCGGCGCGGTTGTCCCCGGCACGGTCAAGGCGATCACGGATTTCGGCGCCTTTGTGGACCTCGGCGGAGTGGACGGCCTGCTGCATATTACGGATATGTCCTGGTCAAAGATCAGCCATCCGTCGGAGATAGTGGCCTTAGGCGACAAAATTGAGGTCGTGGTCCTGAACCTGGACCGCGAAGCAGGCAAAGTTTCTCTCGGACTTAAGCAGAGGCTGCCTGATCCCTGGCAGGATATTGACACAAAATACAGCGTTGCCTCCAAGGTAAAAGGCAAGGTAGTCAATATCCTTCCTTATGGCGTATTTGTGGAACTGGAAAAAGGCATTGAAGGCCTGGTGCATATTTCCGAGATCTCCTGGACCAAGCGCATCAACAATCCCGGGGAGATGTTTGCTATCGGAGATATGCTTGAGACGCAGGTTTTGAGTATTGACAAGGACTCCCGCAGGATATCGCTTAGCCTTAAACAACTTGAGCAGAATCCGTGGCTTGAGGCGCAGGCCAAGTATCCGGCAGGCGTAAAAGTTTCCGGCAAGGTCAGGGGTTTTACCGACTATGGAGTGTTCGTGGAATTGGACAGTAACCTTGAAGGAATGATCCACGTCTCGGATATGTCCTGGACAAAGAGGGTGGCTAATCCGCAGGAAGTCCTCAAGAAAGGCCAGAAGATAGACGTGGCCGTGCTTTCCGTGGACAGTTCAAACAGGCGCATTGCTCTTGGCCTCAAGCAGCTGCAGAGCAATCCCTGGCCGGAGATCGCCGTGAAATATCCCCTAGAGACGGTCCTGGAAACCGAGGTGGTCAGCATCACCGATTTTGGCGTGTTTGTCAAGATCGAAGAGGACCTTGAAGGGCTGATCTATGCCAATGAAATAGACAAGGAAGAGGTTTCTAAACTCAAGCCCGCGGATAAAATTAGGGCCAAAGTGATCAAGGTGGATGTTGAGCAGGCGAAGATCGGGTTGACTGCAAAAATCTAAAGAGGCGGCGGATGGATATCGAAAAACAACTTGAGGTCATCAGGCGCGGCGCGGTTGAGATAATCTCCGAGCCTGAATTGCGCAAAAAATTGGTTGAGGCGGCAAATAAAAAGAAACCGCTGGTAATTAAAGCCGGTTTTGACCCGACTGCCCCGGATATTCACCTGGGGCACACGGTGCTGCTGCGGAAAATGCGCCAGTTCCAGGACCTGGGCCATAAAGTGGTCTTTCTTATCGGAGATTTCACCGGCCGGATAGGGGACCCTACAGGCAGGTCGGAAAAAAGAAGGCAGCTGGATAAAGACGAGGTGAAGGCCAACGCCCTGACATATAAGCGCCAGGTTTCCAAGATCCTGGACGCGGATAAAATAGAGATCGTCTTTAACAGCAGCTGGTTCGAGAAAATGTCCGGGTTGGATATTCTTGAGTTGACTTCGCATGCCTCGGTTTCCCAGATACTTGCCCGCGCCGATTTTAAAAAAAGATTGGCTGCCGGAGAGAATGTTTCTTTACAGGAATTCATGTATCCTTTGATGCAGGGATATGATTCCGTTAAGCTTTGCGCCGACGTGGAATTAGGCGGGACGGACCAGATATTCAATCTTTTAGTCGGCCGGGACATGCAGAAGGATTTCAACCAGCCCCAGCAGGTGGTCATTACGACACCGCTCTTAGAGGGCACCGACGGCGTTGCCAAGATGAGTAAGTCAAGCGGCAACTATATCGGCATAAGTGAAGCGCCAACGGAGATGTTCGGTAAGATCATGTCTATAACCGATGAGCTGATGCTGAAATATTACGAGCTGTTGACCGATCAGGACCTGGCGTTGGTTAAGAAGATGCATCCTAAAGAGGCCAAGATGGCGCTGGCCGGGGATATCATCAGGCAATATCATTCTACAGCTGATGCCCAGCGCGCGCGCCTTGAGTTTGAGCGGGTGTTTGCGCAGAAAGAATTACCTAAAGATATGCCTGAATATAAAGCGGGCGCTGCCGAGAATATCTTAAGCATATTATTGAAGAGCGGCTTGGTTAAAAGCGGCAACGAAGCGCGCCGCCTGATCAAAGACGGAGCGGTATTTTTTGAAGGCGTTAAAGTTACAGACGAGAATTTGGTGCCTCAAAACAGCGGTACCCTCAAGGCCGGATCACGCAGATTTTTAAAGATTATCATCCCGTAGGGGCGGGTTTGAAACCCGCCCCTACAGCGGATAAATAATACAAGCCGCCGCGCATGCTCAGCAAATTTAAGAAAATAGATTCTTTTGCCCGGAATATAATCATCGTCTTTGCCGGCGCCTCATTTGCCAATTTCCTGGGCCTGCTTTACCAGTTATATATCGCCCACAGCTTTTCTCCTTCTGATTTCGCGGCATTCAACGCTCTGCTTGCGGTTTATACGCTTATCGCATCGCCTCTTAGCACCCTCCAACCGGCGATAGTTAAATACAGCGCCGAATATCACGCCTGTAACCAGGCCGGAAGGCTTAAGGGCCTGCTCCGCGGTTTGTTTAAAAAGACTTTTCTCTTTTCGCTCGCCACTTTTTTATTCTTCCTGTTTATTTCAGGCCGTATCATGGGGTCGTTAAAGGTCACTTCGCCATCTTCCATAATTATCTTTGCTCTACTTCTGGCAACGGCCTGGGTAGCTCCGGTATTTTCAGGGGGGATACAGGGTCTGGAGATGTTCGGATGGGTAAGTTCTGTCTCGGTCATAGGCGGTGTGGTAAAAATAGCCTTGGCCGGCGCGTTCATTTGCCTGGGTTTCGGTATCAGCGGCGCGTTGGGTGCACTTTTGGCAGCTAATTTACTGGTCATGGCCGCGGCCTTTTTGCCTTTGAGGCGCGTATTCTTCTCTTCGGTTCAGCCGGAGAGAATAGATTATCGGGGGATCCTTACCTACCTGATGCCGGTCGGCATAAGTTTTTTTTGCTTTAACGCCTTATCGGGGTTTGACATGGCCCTGGTAAGGAGTTTTTTCTCGGCGCAGGAATCCGGTTTTTATGCGCTGTCCCAGATGCTGGGAAAAATCTTCCTTTTTCTTCCGGGAGCGGTAAGTATCGTCATGTTTCCTAAAACCAGCGGCCTCTCCGCCCGGAAGATGGAGACGCTTTCAACCCTCAAACAGGGCCTAATGTACGTTTCGGCCATGAGTATTGCCGCGATCTGTTTCTATAATCTTTTCCCGGATTTTGTCTTAAGAGTCCTGACCGGGAAAAGCTATCCCGAATCAATATTTTTAGGCAGGCTCTTTAGCGTCTCTATGAGCTTCTTTGCCGTGATTTTTATTTTTATAAATTATTTTCTTTCTATAAAGGACCTGCGCTTTATCAAATACCTGATCTTATTTACCATACTGCAGAATGCGGCGGTCTTAATGTTCCATCCGTCTCTTGCGGCGGTGCAGCTGATCCTGTGTGCAAGCTCGGCCTTACTTTGCCTGATACATGTACTATTGGCGTTTAATGTAGGGGCGGGTTTCAAACCCGCCCCTACAGTATTGTCCTGAATAATGTAGGGACAGGTTTAAAACCTGTCCCTACAGGAGATCCCGTCACATGAAAGACATTAAAGAAAAAATATCCATAATCATGCCCGCCTATAATGAGGCTGAGCATATTCGTATAAGCGTAGAGGAGACCATTAAGACCTTTGAGGACTTCGGTTGTAATTGGGAATTGATCGTCATTGATGACGGATCCACTGACAGCACCCCTAAAATATTAGAGGAACTTGTGCCTAAATATCCCGGCCAGCTGCTTGTCGGCACGAACCCCTCGAACATGGGCAAGGGCGAGGCGATAAAGAACGCGCTGAATTTAGTCAGCGGAGATTACGTGGTTTTCCTGGACGCCGACCTGGACCTGCATCCCTTGCAGGTGCAGACCCTTTTTGATATCATGCGCCTGGATAACGCCGATATTGTCATCGGCTCTAAACTGCATCCGAATTCCATCGTGCAATATCCCCTTGAGCGCAAAATAGCCAGCTATGTTTATTATCTTTTGGTCAAGCTGATGTTTAACCTGCCTTGTCACGACACTCAGACAGGGCTGAAGTTATTCAAGGTTGAAGTTTTGCGCAAGGTGTTTCCCAAGATACTGGTTAAAAAATACGCCTTTGATTTGGAAGTGCTGGTTGTAGCGCACAGCCTGGGTTTCCGCATTGCCGAGGCCCCGATTGTGCTGAAGCCGCAGAGGATCTATTACGGCCGCATCGGATACAATGCCATAAACGATACCTTTCGGGATACGCTGGCGGTTTTCTACCGGATGAAAATATTAAAATATTATGACCGTATCGATCATCATAGCGGTTAAAAATTGGCAGAGTAATTTGGAAGAATGTATTACTTACTGCCGCCGGCTGGATTTTCCTGATTTTGAAATATTGGTTCTGCCTGACGAACACCCAGGCCAGGTATATAATCCGCAGGAAGACAGCCGTGTCCGCCTGATCCCTACCGGAGCTGTAAACCCGGCCGCCAAAAGGGATGCGGCTTTAAAGACCGCCAGGGGCCAGATCCTGGCTTTTCTTGATGACGATGCCTACCCGCTAAAGGACTGGTTGAGCCGGGCCGTAAATAATTTCACGGATGATGATGTAGCCGCTGTAGGCGGCCCGGCAGTGACACCGCCGCAAGACAGCCTTATGTGTCAGGCAAGCGGTATGGTGTATTCTTCGCCTCTTGTCAGCTCAAAATTTGTTTACCGCTATATTCCCGGAAAAAGAAGAGAAGTGGATGATTATCCCAGCTGTAATTTTCTGGTGCGCAAGGCCGTGATGGCGCAGCTGGGAGGGTTTAACACGGAGTTTTGGCCGGGAGAAGACACCAAGCTTTGCCTGGATATCACCAAAAAACTCGGGCTAAAGATCATCTATGACCCAAGTGTGCTGGTTTATCATCATCGCCGGCCGTTGTTTTTGGGGCATTTAAAGCAGATTGCCAATTACGCGCTTCACCGCGGGTATTTCGTCAAGGTTTTCCCCCAGACTTCACGGCGGCCGGGCTATTTTGTGCCTACGGTTTTTTTGTTCTGCGTAGTATTCGGGGCGGCGCTTTCTTTTTTTGTCAGCGCGCTTCGGCCGGTTTATCTTTTTGGCCTATCATTATATCTGGTCATTGTTTTCATCTACGGCCTTTCTAAGGGGCCGCGATTTGTCTTACCCGTATCCTTGGGTATTATCACTACGCATTTTACCTACGGTTTATTTTTCCTAAAAGGCCTTCTGGCCAAAAAACTTCTAAATAAATGAAAGTCATAATTTGTTATCCGCCGCTTTCAAGCCACAAGGGTTCTGCTACCCTGGGGCAAAACAGGCAGTTCCAATACTTCAAAGAACCGACTTATATTTATCCGGTTGTCCCCGCCCAGGCTGCGACTTTACTGCAAAAGGCAGGGCATGAAGTCATCTGGCTTGATTGCCTGGCCGAGGGCATATCTTACGACAGGTTTATTGAAATTATTGAACAAGAAAAGCCCGATTTAATTGCCTTCGAAACCAAGACTCCCGTCGTCAAGCAGCATTGGAAGATAATTAATGATTTACGTCCCACGTCCCACGTCTTACCTCCCACGGCACAGGCGCCCTTGACTGTTCTTTTCGGCGATCACGTTACCGCGCTTCCCGAAGAGTCCCTGCAAAATTGCAAGGTTGATTTTGTTCTCACCGGAGGCGATTACGACTTTTTACTTTTGAATTTATGTAATTATCTAAACGAACGACCCCTCGATTCGGGGCTTTGCCCCTCGCTCGGGGTAAACGGACGACCCCTCGATTCGGGGCTTTGCCCCTCGCTCGGGGTAAACGGACGACCCCTCGA
>JAUYEC010000150.1 GCA_030691585.1 Candidatus Omnitrophota bacterium | reverse complement strand
ATTAAGTTAACCGATAATTTATAACATAATTGTAAACTTATGTCAACAGACAAATCCGCACAGCCAACTTCACACCGCAGTGTCGCAAGGTCCGCCGGGATCATCAGTGTGGCGACCTTGTGTTCGCGCATTCTCGGTTTTGCCCGTGATATCGTCATCGCCCGGCTTTTTGGCACTTATGTCTATGCCCAGGCCTTTGTGGTCGCCTTCCGGATACCTAATTTATTCCGTGATTTTGTCGGTGAAGGCGCTTCAAACGCGGCACTGGTGCCGGTTTTCAGCGAATACCATCTAAAACACACAAAGGAAGAATTCTGGGAACTGGCAAACGTCGTGCTCAATATTTTGCTGGTCGTGCTCTCAACCATCACTATATTGGGCATTATTTTCTCTCCGGTGCTGGTGCGCTTGATGGCCCCGGGCTTTATCTCTTCTCCGGAAAAGCTGGAGATCACCATCCGGCTCAACCGTATCATTTTCCCTTTTGTGCTTCTGGCCTGTCTTTGCGCCTATTCGATGGGTATACTCAATTCCCTCAAGCACTTTGCCGTCCCTGCCTTTGCGCCCTGCCTGCTGAATATTGCTATCATTGTCTGCGCCGGCCTTTTCGGCGAAGGGATAACGGGTTTGGCCAGCGGTGTTTTAATCGGCGGGGTTCTGCAGTTGGCCATTCAGATTCCTGTTTTATATAAAAAAGGCTTCCGGCTGCATTTATTCCAGAGATTCAGGCATCCGGCAGCACAAACCATTTTCCGGCTGATGATCCCCAGGGCCGCCAGTTCCTGTATCTACCAGCTGAATAATTTCGTGGATACAATATTCGGTTCATTAAGCTGGATCGTAGGCGAGGGCGGTGTGGCGGTGCTCTATTTTTCCTACCGCCTGATACTTTTCCCGCTGGGGATCTTCAGCACCGCGTTATCCCAGGCGATCCTGCCGGCGTTTTCAGAGCACGCCCTGGACTCTAACCATGACAGATTAAAACACGGCCTGTCCTGGGGACTGCGCGCCACTTTTTTTGCGATCCTGCCGGCTTCCGCGGGTTTCATTGTCCTGGCAAGGCCGATCATCGCCACACTTTTCGGCGGCGGCAAGTTTGACGCGGCATCCGTTCAATCTACTGCCGGGGCTTTATTATTCTATAGCGTCGGGCTATTCGCTTACGCGGGAACAAAGATCCTGCAGTCCTGTTTTTTCGCGCTTAAAGACACGCGCACCCCGGCAAAGGCCGCAGCGCTGTCCCTGGTGCTGAACGTTATTTTTATCGTCGTTTTGATGTATCCGTTGAAGATAGGCGGTATTGCCCTGGCTACTTCCATTTCCGGGATCATCGCTTTCCTCTTTTTATTTTTCGTGCTGAAAAAAAAGATCGGGGATTTTGGCTCCGCGGGCATTGCCGTGTCGTTTTACCGTGCACTGGGTGCCAGCGCCTGCATGGGTGCTGTGAGTTTTCTGGTTGTTCAAAAATCCGGCGGTCTGGCTGCGGGCAGGCTCGGCGAAGTGATCAATCTCTCTCTATCACTCGGCGCGGGAATGGTTTCCTACGCTGCTTTTTGTTATATTTTCAGGGTCCGTGAGATGCACGAGTTATGGTTATGGCTTACACGCCGGAATAAATAAAATTTGTAGGGACAGGTTTAACCTGCCTGCCGGCAGGCAGGAACCTGTCCCTACAAGGGCAAATGATGGGTAATTTTAATAAATTAAAAAAGAAAGTTTCCGCTTTGCCTGAGGCGCCGGGAGTTTATATGTTTAAGGACGGCGCGGGGAAGGTGATCTACATCGGCAAGGCCAAGTCTTTGAAGAAGCGGGTGCAGTCGTATTTTAACCGGGCACTTGATGCCAAAACTCAAGTAATGATCTCTAAGGCCGCGGACCTGGATTTTATCGCCACACCTTCCCAAAGCCATGCCGAGATCTTAGAGGCATCCTTAGTCAGGAGGTACCTGCCGCAATACAATATCGATCTTCGAGACGACAAATCTTTTCCCTGGATCAGGATCAGCGCTGATGAATTTCCTGTTGTTTCTGTCTGCCGCCGTAAGAAACAGGAGGCGAAGGACAAGTCCTTTTTTTCCGGGCCCTATACCGACCCGGCAGGGTTGCGCCAGGCTATCCGTTTGATACGCAAGATATTCGGTTATCGCTCCTGCAAAAAGATGCCGCGCAAACCTTGTCTGTACGGCCGTCTTGATCTTTGCCCGGCCCCATGCGCAGGAATTGTTACGGCCAGGGCTTACCGGCAGACGATCGCGCAGATAAAGATGTTTCTAGGATCCAGGTATGAAGAATTGGCTGATACGCTGGGAGCGCAAATGACGCAAGCAGCCCTTGAAAATGATTTTGAGCGGGCCGCCTGTCTGCGCGACCGGCTCAACGCCTTAAGCGCTTTGGCCAGCAGCCCGGAGCATGCCGCGGGCATTGATGAATCCGAAGGGTTGAAAGTATTATTAAAAATAGATAAACCGCCTTTACGCATCGAGGCCCTTGATATATCCAACATGAGCGGTAAAGAGGCGTGTGGCGCAATGGTCAGTTTCCTGCGCGGCCGGCCCGATAAAAACAATTACCGGCGCTTTCGCATCAAGACCGTTTCGCGCATTGACGACTATGCGATGACGAGAGAAGTGGTCCTCCGCCGCTACAGCCGTTTGCTCCGGGAAAAAGCGCCCCTGCCGGATTTCATCCTGATTGACGGCGGAAAGGGGCACCTTTTGGCCGCGCAAAAAGAACTGGAGCGGTTGAATCTCGATATTCCTCTGGCCGCTATAGCCAAAGCTGAAGAGAATCTCTATATTAAAAACAGGCCAAGGCCGGTGAAATTCCGCACTGATACTCCGGCGCTGAATTTGATCCGCCGTATCCGCGATGAGGCGCACCGTTTCGCGGTGAGCTACCATCATATATTGAGAAGGAAGAAGGTAATTGGGAAATAATATGTTCCGTGGGATGTCCGCTCACTTCGTTCGCTCGGACGTAGGATGTAGGACGTTGAATTTACGTCTCACGTCCTACGTCCAACGTCCTACGGTACTCCGATGACAAAATTTGAATTAAGGGTTTATCAAGCAGTCTTAACTATTCCCTTCGGCCAGACGCGCACATACAAGTGGGTGGCCGAGAAGATCGGCTGCCCCGGGGCAAGCCGGGCAGTGGGCCAGGCGCTTAAACGCAACCCGTATCCCTTAATTATCCCTTGTCACCGCGTTATAAAAGGTGATAATAGCTTAGGCGGTTATTCCGGGGCCGGGGGCGCGCGGAAGAAGATGCGGCTTTTGGATTTGGAGAAAAAGATCAGCCTATGCATGGCGAACAAAAAATAAGAGTGCTTTTATTCTGTCTGAGCCTGGCGGTTTTTCTGGTGGGGCTGCCGGTGATCCTGTGTTTTGCGCTTGGCTATAAATTTGATCCGCGGGCCTTCAAGTTTACCAAGACCGGCCTGATTTTTGTAAAGACACAGCCTTTAGGCGCCAGTGTCTACCTG
>JAUYEC010000045.1 GCA_030691585.1 Candidatus Omnitrophota bacterium | reverse complement strand
GTCACCCTGCCGGTATTTTTAAGTATATATTTCACTTTCGTTATGGTAAGATGAGCTCTATTATTGCCACAAACCGCAAGGCCCACCGTGATTACGCGATCTTAGAAAGCATAGAATGCGGCATTGAGCTTAAGGGCAGCGAAGTAAAGTCCATGCGCGCGGGCCGGATGAATATGGATGACAGCTTTGCGCGGGTGGACGCGGGGGAAGTGGTTTTATTTAACGCGCACGTAAGCCCTTATGCCGAAGCGAGTTACTTAAATGTTGACCCGGTGCGGCCGCGTAAATTGCTCTTGCATAAAAAACAGATCAGTAAATTGATGGGCCAGGCAGGGCAGGGCGGCACGACACTTATCCCGCTAAAGGCATATTTTAACCCGCGCGGTTTTGTCAAAATTGAGATTGCTCTTTGTAAAGGAAAGAAGCTCTACGATAAACGGGATGACATCAAGCGCAGGGAACAGGATCTTGAGATGCGTAGAGCGATGAAAGGAAGAAGAAAAGCTTAAATTACGTCTTTCGTCGTCCGTATACCGTATTTCGTATAAACGAACGACGAACGACGGAATACGAACGACGAAAAATTGGGGGTGAATAGGCTCGACTTAGGCACGTCGGGTAAGAGCAGCATGCCGCGGACGCATGGTTTGCCGCGTTATCAACCCGTGCACAATCTAAACGCAAACGACGTAAGTCGCACAATGGCGACAGAGAGGTATAACGCAGTACCTGCGTTTGCCTTTCCTGTTATGCCAGCGTTAAGCCTCGTTCCTTAAAGGTAACGAGCCTCAATCCGGCCTGCCTAAGGGTTGGAATTGAGCGGCTAATTTAGGCTGGTTCCGGCGGGGTAGCCTTTAGCGCCGGGGCAAGAGGCAGTAAAAGGCTGCGCCCTTAAAAATTCTGTCTGCCGAAGTTTTAAGGGCCAAGATAAAAGACAGACTAAGCCCTCCTGCGCCTGCATGGGCTTCGGAGGGTCCGCCGAAGCTGAGCACGAAAGTGCATCAGCGTAGGCGGACATGTAGCGGCTTTTATCAGTCTGCTTAGGGACGGCGGTTGCGATACCGCCCACCTCCACCACTCGACTCGGGACTTCGTCCCTCGCTCGTGGTTTACCCTGAGCTTGTCGAAGGGTAAACCATACATTCGAGTGACTCCGAGTGAGCGAAGCGAATCGAGGGGCCAAAAAAAATGAACGCTTGGCATGTTTATATTGCAGAGGCCAGAACAGGGAGGCTGTATACTGGAATTAGCAATAATCCTGAACAGAGAATAGAAAAACATAATAATCGTTCAGGATCGAGATTTGCTATATTACAGGGACCTCTAAAATTGAGTTATGTTTCTAACCCATTCTTGAATAAATCAGAAGCGAGAAAAAGAGAAATACAGATAAAAAATTGGTCACGGATAAAAAAAATAAAATTGATAAGTGGCGAATGGATATAGCGATAAAACGCAGATTATCTGTTTTTTTGTTTATTTTTCTTCTTTTCCTCTCCGGCTGCGCCGGTGTGCCCAAAAAAGGGGAGATCGCCGCGTTTGACATTAACGGCACGGCCTATTATCCTCTGGTGCGCATCTGCGAACAAAAGGACATCGCCTGGGAATACGATACGCTTACGCGCAGCATGACCCTGGCTTACGGCGAACACAGGATCAATCTCAGGGCCGGTGAATCCATTGCGCTCGTTGATGGCCGCCCGATACATCTTAGCCATCCGGTTGAGATCTATCAGGGAACTATGGCTGTGCCGGAAAAATTCCGGGAGCAGGTCTTGGACGTAGTGTTCGGCCGGCCGCAAGCCGTCCCCACGACCTATGCGTTAAGTTCCAAATTGCGCAAGGTCGTCATTGACGCCGGGCACGGCGGGGTCGATCCCGGGGCGATCGGCAGGTCAGGTTTGAGAGAAAAGGACGTAAATTTAGACATTGCCAAAAGATTGAGCCTGATCCTTACTCAAGGGGGCGTAGAAGTGGTGATGACGCGCAGCACCGATAAGTTTATCCCTTTGCCTAGAAGGGTGGAGATTACCAACAATTCCGGCGCCGATCTTTTTATCAGCATCCACTCTAACGCCAACCGCGTCAGGAGCCTAAACGGCTTTGAGGTGTATTATGTATCTAGCGGCGTAAGCGATTCCAAGCGCGCGCTCTCATCGGCAAAAAGCGCGCCGTTAAATCTGGAGAAGGCCTATTTTTCCGGCCGCTCGCAGACAATAAAGGCCATACTCTGGGATATGATCTATACCCAGTCACGCGCGGAATCCATTGAATTGTCACACTCGATCTGCCGTTCCATGGACGACAGCACGGGTGTCAAGGTCATCGGTGTGAAAAGCGCCGGATTTCAGGTCCTGCGCGGGCCAAGCCTGCCTTCTGTCCTGGTAGAGACCGGTTTTTTATCCAATTCCGACGAAGAATGTAAACTTAAAAACAGTTATTACCGCCAGAAGATAGCGGAGGCCGTTGCGGACGGCGTCGCCAATTACGCGCAAGAGGCGGTCTTAGTGAGGATGGCGCACAAGTGAGAAAACCTATAGGCGTATTTGATTCCGGAGTAGGGGGGTTGACCGTAGTAAAAGAATTGATTAACCACATGCCTTCCGAGGACATAGTTTATTTCGGCGATACTGCCCGCGTGCCCTACGGTATAAAATCAAAAGAAACGATCATCCGTTTCTCAATTGAAAATATTCTATTCCTGTTAAAACACGAAGTAAAACTTATCTGCGTGGCCTGCAATACAGTTTCGAGCATGGCGCTTCCTGTGATCATGAACCATTTCCGCGTGCCTATCGTCGGGGTGATCGCCCCGGGCGCGCGCGAAGCAGTATATGCCACGGCCAATAAGCATATCGGAGTCATCGGCACAAAAGGCACGGTCAAGAGCCGCGCCTATGAATCCGAAATAAAAGCGCTGGATGCAAGCGTTAAGGTCACGGCGATGTCTTGTCCTTTATTTGTGCCTTTTGTGGAAGAAGGCTGGCTCGACGGCCCGGTGGTGGAGGAGGTCGCGGCCAAATACCTTTTGCCCTTGAAACAGGCCGATGTGGACACGGTGATCCTAGGTTGCACGCATTACCCGCTGCTAAAGAACGTGATTAAGAAGGTTCTGGGCAAGGATGTGTGTCTAATCGATTCGGCAAAGCAGGTGGCCATTGAGGTAAAAAATATTCTCTCAACGCGAGGCGCTTTGAACAAAAGCGGCAAGGGCAGCCGGAAATTTTACGTCAGCGATAACCCGGAATGGTTCAGCGGCCTTGCTAAGAGATTTTTGGGCAGCTTACCCGCGGATATTAAAAAGGTGAATAATGTATAGCGTCCAAGTTGAGGCATATTTCAGTTCGGCGCACAACCTGCGCGGATATAAGGGCAAGTGTGAATCTCTCCACGGCCATAACTGGAAAGTGGAGGCCCGCGTTACCGCGAATGTCCTGGATAAGGCCGGCATGGTCATGGATTTTAAAGTGCTCAAAGATAAATTAAACGCGGCCCTGGATAAACTGGACCATAAATACCTGAACAAGCTTCCGTATTTTAAAAAAGTCAATCCCACGTCGGAGAATATCGCTTGTTATATTTATCAACAGCTTAAGCCGGGCATTCCAAATATCAAATCTGTGACTGTCTGGGAAAATAGCACCAGTGCCGCGACCTACAAAGAATGAAGAAGGCAGTGGTTTTATTGTCCGGTGGGCTGGATTCGGCAGTCACCCTCTACACGGCAAAGAAACAGGGCTATGACTGCCGCTGTCTTAGCTTTGATTACGGCCAGAGGCATCGGAGGGAATTGCGTGCGGCGAAATCGATCGCTTGTTTTGCCGGATGCGCATTACAGGCAGTGAAGATTTCTCTGCCGTGGAAGGGTTCGGCATTGCTGGACAGTAAAATTAAAGTTCCGGAGAGCAGGTTAACCGGCTACGCGGCGGCTAAGAAAATCCCCAGCACTTATGTGCCGGCAAGAAATATTATTTTTTTGAGTTTCGCGCTTTCATACGCCGAGGCAACAGGGGCAGAGGCTATTTTTATCGGCGCGCATTGTCAGGATTATTCCGGTTACCCGGATTGCCGGCCGGATTTTTTCCGTGCCTTTAGAAAAATGGCTTTGCGCGGGACAAAAGCCGGCGTAGAAAAAAAGAAAATAGAGATCAAAGCGCCGTTACTGAATAAAAGCAAAGTGCAGATCATAAAATCAGGCAGGCAATTGGGCGTGCCGTTTGCTCTTACCTGGTCGTGTTACCGCGGTGGGATCAAGCCTTGCGGGGCCTGTGACAGCTGTTTTTACCGCGCCAGGGGATTCGCGCAAGCCGGAATCAAAGATCCGGCAGAAAAAGTTATGTAGGGACAGGTTTTAAACCTGTCCCTACATGAGTATAATAAATATATGATTTCTAAGGGCAGGGTCAGCGAGATCTTTCACAGCGTCCAGGGCGAAGGGCTGTATCTGGGTGAAGAACAGCTTTTCGTGCGTTTTTTCGGCTGCAACTTGAGGTGCGATTTTTGCGATACGCACCTGAATACATTTATAGAATACAGCCCGCAGGAGTTGTTTGAAGAGATCGAGCTTTATAACGGCGCGTTTGGTTCCATATCATTTACCGGCGGTGAGCCGCTGCTGCAGGCGGAATTCCTGGCCGACGTCTTAAAGCTCATCAACCATGAAGGCCACAAGATCTACCTGGAGACCAACGGCACCCTGCCCGGGGAATTGCAGAAGCTGATCAAGTATATCAGCGTTGTGGCAATGGATATCAAGCTGCCCAGTTCTACCGGGATGGGTATTTTCTGGAATTTTCACCGCAAGTTCCTGGAGATCGCCTCACAGAGAGAAGTATTTATCAAAATGATCATCTGTAGCATGACACAGGAAGATGATTTGCGCCAGGCCATCAGCTTGATCAAAGAAGTGAATAAGTCGGCGATACTCATCCTGCAGCCAAACAGCGCGGAGCAGGATATTTTAAAAGACAAGCTTCAGGAATATAAGGATATCTGCAGGAAGGAAAAATTGACCGCCTGTATCATTCCGCAGATGCATAAGATAATGGGGATCAGGTAGAGCGGGACGTAAATTACCGTAGGACGTTGGATGTGGGACGTAGGACGTGGGAAGACGAACGACGAAATACGAGCGACGGACGACAATAGATGAATAGAAAAAAAGCATCTTCATATGAGGGCTTACAAAAAAAAATCCGGAAACTAAAGACTCCGGCGATTGAGGTTTGGCGTAACCAGTATACGGATAAGGCCTATACCATCCATTTGGATATCCCGGAATTCACCTGCATCTGCCCGAAGACCGGCCTGCCGGATTTCGCAGATATAAAAATTGAATATTCTCCGCGCCAATACTGCGTTGAGCTTAAGTCGTTTAAGATGTACACGATTTTTTACCGTAATATCGGGATATTCCACGAAAACGTGATCAATAAGATCCTGGAGGATTTTGTGGCGGCGGTTCAGCCGCGTTGGGCAAAAATCAGCGGCGTGTTTAACCCGCGCGGAGGCATTACCACTACCGTTTCGCGCGAATACCCCCAATCAGGGACGGTTCTTAACTCAAAGCTAAAGTGTCCCCTAAGAGGTTAAGAAAATGAAGACGATAAAGGCAATCAGCATAAGAAGGGCAGTCGCGGATCTCTGCGTTAAAGCAAGCATCGTCCTGCGTCCGGATGTGCTTGCGGCTTTAAAGCGGGCATTGGCGCGGGAACAGAATAAACGCGCCAGGCACCTGTTGCAGGTGATCATTGATAATGCCGCTTGCGCTAGAGCCAAGAGCTTGGCGATCTGCCAGGATACCGGAATGCCCGTAGTTTTTTTGGAAGTCGGCAGTAATGTAAAGATCAGCGGAGATCTTAAGTTGGCGGTGAACCGTGGAGTTGAAGACGGGTATAGATCAGGCTGTTTGCGGGATTCTATTGTCAGGGATCCCTTGTTGCGGGGAAAACCCGGATACGCCCCGGCAGTAATTCATATTGATATTGTCCCGGGATCAAATTTAGAGATCAGCGTTTTGCCTAAAGGTTTTGGCAGCGAAAATAAATCCCAGCTTAAAATGTTCAAGCCCACCGTCGGCATTGAAGAAATAAAGAAATTCATTATTGAGGCTGTGCGTTCGGCCGGGCCGGATGCCTGCCCGCCGTATATTATCGGCGTCGGTATCGGCGGCACCGCGGATTACGCGTGTTTATTGGCAAAAAAGGCGCTTTTAAGGAAATTAACGGCGAACGGCGAACGGCGGACGGCGGACGACCCCTCGGCTGCGCTCGGGGCAAGCAAACGACTAACGGCCAAACTTGAACGCGAACTTTTGCGCGCTATCAATAATCTTAACATCGGGCCGATGGGCCTGGGTGGAAAAACCACGGCGCTGGCTGTCCATATAGAAACCTATCCCACGCACATCGCGGGTTTACCGGTTGCGCTGAATATCAGTTGCCACGCATTAAGAAGTGCATCCATTATTCTGTAGGGGCGGGTTTCAAACCCGCCCCTACAACGGATAATGTAGGGACAGAATAGTATTCTGTCCCTACAGACAGGAAATCGTCATAATGAAAAAAATATATACCCCATTATCAACGCAGGGATTAAGCAAATTAAAAGCCGGCGATGAAGTCTTATTAAGCGGTATTATCTATACCGCCCGCGACCAGGCGCACAAAAGGTTATGCGAATCAATTAAAAAGAAAAAAAAGCTGCCCTTTGAGTTGTCTGGTGCGGTGATCTATTATTGCGGCCCGACAAAAACGCCGAAAGGCCTCGCCATTGGTTCCTGCGGCCCGACCACCAGCAGCCGGATGGATGCGTTTGCCCCGCTGTTAATTAAAAATGGCCTCAAGGCAATGATCGGCAAAGGCGGGTGTTCTCAGGAAGTTTGCGCCGCCATAAAAAAGCACAAAGCAATTTATTTTCTAGCCTTCGCCGGATGCGGCGCGTTACTTTCCGGGTGTGTCAAAAAAGCCACCGCGTTTACCTACGCGGACCTCGGCCCGGAGGCGATTGTGAAGTTAGAGGTAGAGGATTTCCCGTTAATTGTCGGAATTGATGCCAAAGGTAATAGTGTTTATAGGGCGCGAGCACCTAAATAAAATAAATTTAGCGAAGTCCTCCGAAGCTCGTCAGAGCTATCGGATGCGATATCAAAGAGCGAAGGAGGAGAGCATTTATGGCAAGGTTTGACGCTAGGAAACCCGACGAGCTAAGAAAGGTAAAGTTTCACCGCAATTACCTTAAATTCCCCGAGGGTTCTTGTTTGATAGAATTGGGAAATACCAAGGTGATCTGTACGGCCTCCATTGAAGAGTCTGTGCCGCCGTTTTTAAGAAATAGCGGAAACGGCTGGGTCACCGCCGAATACGGCATGCTGCCGCGTTCCTGCAACAGCCGCATCCCCAGAGGCAAAGATTCCGGCCGCACCTATGAAATACAGCGCCTGGTCGGCCGCTGCATGCGCGCGGTCACCGATACAAAGGCATTCGGCGAACGCACCATCTGGATCGACTGCGACGTCATCCAGGGCGACGGCGGCACGCGCACCGCGGCCATCACCGGCAGTTTTGTGGCCCTTGCCGACGCTTTTAATAAATTGAAAAAGAACGGAAAGATCAACAAGATCCCCTTAAGCGATTTTGTCGCGGCCACGAGCGTCGGCATCCTGGAATCGGACCTGCTTCTGGACCTGGCTTATATTGAGGATTCCCGCGCGGACGTGGATATGAATATCGTGATGACCGGCGGCGGTGAATTCATAGAGATCCAGGGCACTTCCGAGCGCAAGCCGTTTAATAAAGCGCAGATGGATAAAATGCTGGCGCTGGCGAAGAAAGGTATTGAGGAGCTGGTCGGTATGCAAAAGGAAGTGCTGAAGGATATCCTTTAAATGCTTGAGCTGGTTATCGCGACTAAAAATAAAAAAAAGTTAGTTGAGATAAAAGATATCCTCAATGTCCGGGGAATAAAGATCACTTCTTTAGAGGAATATCCGCATGCCCCGCGCATAGTTGAAAACGGCCGGACTTTTAAAGACAACGCGCTAAAAAAGGCAGTGCAGATCGCGCGTTTTACCGGGAAACTGGCGCTGGGAGAAGATTCCGGGCTTTGCGTGCGTGCCCTGGGCGGAAAACCCGGCGTTTATTCATCGCGTTTTTGCGGCAAGGACAAAAGCGACGACAAAAATAACGCTAAACTGCTGCGTTTGATGCAAAATGTCCCTGAAAATAAGCGCGGCGCATATTATGTCTGCGCTGTGGCAATCGCGGATAAGAACGGCAAAGTTGGCGTAGCGGAAGGCAGGTGCAGCGGCCGGATCGGTTATGAATTAAAGGGCAGCCGCGGATTCGGCTATGACCCGCTTTTTGTCATACCCAAATTTAAATTGACCTTTGCGCAGCTGGGCGAGAAAATAAAGCATGGCATGAGCCATCGTTATTACGCCCTGGAGAAAGCCAAAAAAGTCATCCTTAAATATATTGAGCGCCGCCTGATTAGTTGATATAATGGAACCCCTGATTAAAGTCCGGGGAGTGGTCATCCTCCTATGCCCTAGAATGACAAATAAAAATGACAATTACGGGCTTCGGAGGATTTCGCCACCGACCAAAAGATTCCGGGGAGTGGCTCAGTTTGGCTAGAGCGCTTGCTTTGGGAGCAAGAGGTCGTGAGTTCAAATCTCACCTCCCCGATAATAATATTAATCCACGTTTCGGCACATAATAAAGGAGGCAGCGGATGAAGAAGATCATTATTTTGGCGGCTGCGCTGTTTTTGTTCTCTACTCTGTCACAGGCCTCTGAAGCGATGATGTCGGAAGCGCTTACCCATTACATTGAGGCCCTTCAGGCGCAGAGGGATGGTAAGTTTGAAAAGGCCATTGACCTTTACAAAAAAGCGGCTTTGATCGACGGCGAAAATTCCAGGTGGGCAAAATTCGTCGCCAACAACATCGGCGTCATTCACATGGAACAAGGCAAACTTGACGAGGCAGAGGCATCCTTTGAAAGGGCGCTGAAGATCGACCCTGATTATACCGCGGCCAAAATGAACCTTGGCCTGATTTATAGCAAGCGCGGTGACAAGTGCAAGGCCACAGAGTATTGGCTCAAAGTCTTAGGTTTTAACATTGATGACCTTAGGCCCCATGAGCCGTTGATCGAAGACGGCACCGGCACAGTAAGTTTTAGTGATCCTTGATAGATTTCAACGCGCCTGTGGTTCGACAAGCTCACCACGCGGCGTTGATATTAATATGAATGCGCCTGTAGCTCATCCCGCCTAGATCGTTGCGGGATTTCGCTACCGGCAAAAAGATTGTGCGCCTGTAGCTCAATTGGATAGAGCACCTGCCTTCCAAAGGAGCCTCTATGCGGAAATATAAACGCATAGAGTGCATGTGGCTGTATGCAAGAATATCCGTCAGTGGACAACTTGCAGGCAACCGTTTCTACAGGTAGTTTTGCCCGAAAGAATTGAAAGGAGGTGAATTTGCATCATACGAAAGTCAAAGCTGATATCGGCGTAGCGAAAGTAATCGCTGATTTAGCGCAGAAGGGACACGTTCCCTGTATGCCGTTATCAGAACATCAGCCTTATGACATCGTAGCGATTTTAAGGAATGGCAAGGCGGTTAAGTTACAGGTAAAATACGCTACTTTAATTAAAAGCGGGACAGTCGAAGTAAAATTTAGGACGAGCTGGGCCGATAAGCACGGCACACATATGCGTACCTATAAAACGCAAGACTTCGATTATTACGCTATTTATTGTCCCGATAAGGAAGTAGTGTTATATGTCCCGAATACCGCCAAGTCGCCTAAGGTGATAAGGTTTGATAAGACGGTTAATAATCAGACTAAGTATGTTAAATGGGCAAATGACTACCTTGATATGAAACGAGAGTCCTCAGAGACTATACGCCACACACCTGAGATGGTGAAGACATAGTCCAGACCGCAACATCTGTTTGGCCGGAGTAATCCGGTGCGGTATGCTAAGCCGGTGGTTGGCCGTTCGATTCGGCCCAGGCGCACTTAGAAGTCAGGCTCGATCCTCCGAAGCCCGTTAAAGCTAATTCGGTTCTATCAAAGGGCGTAGGAGGACGGTCCAGGCGCACCAAATATCAAAAATATGGCAAAAAGAGTCATAACGAAGATCGTGATAGGCGTTGTCATCGCCTTGATCCTGCTTTACGCAGGGGCGTATATATTTATGCTCCTTGCGGGCAGGTCGATGATCATCAACGGTCTTGAGGGCCTGACACGTAAGAAGGTAACAATGGGGAATTTCGCCATCACCCCGCTTTTTACCCTGCAAATAAACAAATTGAACATCCAGGGTATGGCCCAGATCGATAGCGTGTCTGTTACCCCCGGCATATCCAGCATTATAAGAGGCGGGTTGGTCTTAGACAGCGTCAAGATTATTCGCCCCGAGGTTACTTTTGAAAAAAGCCTGTCGGTTAAGGCATCCGGCTCTTCCGGCAGCCTAAATCAATTGTTATCCGGGTCCAATATTGCGCCTACGGTCAATGCCCCGGTCTCGACACCGGCGCAGGCAGCGCAAAAGCCCGGCCCACAGGTTATCTTCACGCGCCTGATCATTAAAGACGGCAAGCTGCATTTTATCGACCACAGCGCGGGCTCCGGTGGTATTGTCATCAACGCCAAGAATATAAATTTTGATTTGCGCAATACCTTTACTTTTCCGTTCTCGGTGATCACCAATTTCAAGCTCAGCGCGCGCATCCCCTGGCATGAGGGTGTAGCCGAAGGCAAGGTTGAGGTTTCCGGGTGGATCGATTTCACTAAAAGAGATATGCGCGCCACTTTGGATATCAGAGATATTGACGGAGTATATCTTTATCCGTATTATTCCAAGTTTGTGGACCTGGAAAAAGCGCGTATCCAAAGCGCCAAGCTGAATTTTACCAGCGACATCCGCGGAGAAAACAACGACGTTGTGGTCAAGAATCACCTGGAGCTCAGTGATATCGTACGTAAGCCGCGGCCGGCCGAGGAGTATCAGGAAAAAGCCGAACGCATTACCGACGCTGTGCTGGATGCCTTCCGCATGTTAAACGGCGGCAAGATCGACCTCGATTTTACTTTCAGGACCAAGATGGACAAGCCGCAGTTTGGTTTTAAGCTGGTGAAGAATGCCATTGAAGATAAAATGACTTTGGCGCGCAACAGCAAAGGTTTCGGGCCGGAAGAGGTGGTGATTATCCCGGCCAAAATTATCGGCGGCACCTTTAAGGGCGCCACCGGTTTTTCCAA
>JAUYEC010000202.1 GCA_030691585.1 Candidatus Omnitrophota bacterium | reverse complement strand
TCGATCTTTATTTCATCGCCGTCAAATTCAAGAAAATGCACGTCGGGATGCTGCTTCTTCCCGATCTTCAGGCACGACGGGCATTTACCGCAGGCGTCTAAGCCGCCTTCCTGGCAATTAAGAGTTTTCGCCAAAGCCACGGCAGTCATTTTCTTGCCTATTCCCTGCGGCCCGCAGAACAAATATCCCCCTCCAAGCCGCGACTGCTCAATGTAAACCTTGAGCATGCCTATCTGCTTGTCCTGGCCCCTTATCGCGGAGAATGGCATCTCGCCCTCGAGCATTCGTTCTTAATAATCATCCTGATATTTTCCTGCGTCTGGTGTAAATCCCGCTGGATCTTGACAATCCTAATCCTGGACGGTTCGGCCTTGGCCAGTTTAAAATAACCGCGGCGCACGCGGCCGTGATAGGACAACGAACGCTGTTCGATACGGTCCTGCCTGCCGTCCCTGTGCTTCAGGCCTTTTTTGAGCGGAACGTCTAATAATATGGTCAGGTCCGGACAGATGCCTTGAGTAACAAAGCTGCCGATCGATTTAATAAAACCGATATCCATACCCAAACCATAACCCTGATAGGCAATGGTTGAATCCAGGAAACGGTCGCAGATAACCATCCGGCCTTTCTCGAGCGCCGGCTTAATACATTCCGCGACGATCTGGGCGCGCGCGGCCATATAGAGCAGCATCTCGCACTCGATGGACATCGCGTCATTTTTTTTATCAAGAAGAACCTTACGCACCTTTTCACTGATCTTTGTTGCGCCCGGTTCACGCAGGTAGAGCACGTCACAGCCCTTGCTTCTTAAATACGCGCAAAGCAGCCTTGACTGCGTGCTCTTCCCGCACCCCTCAGAACCTTCGAATGTAATAAATTTACCTCTCATAATTTCCTTTGCTGCCCCTGGCGAGTTGCTCGCTCAAGTAGCTTTTGCCCTGAACTGCTTAGCGTGTGCCGAGTCGCGTTCGCGCAGGAACGCTCGCTTTTCCCCGGCGTGGAAAAGCATCGCTCGGAAGGGCTTCCTCGCTCTCACCAACTTCGTAAATAGCGGGTGATCCATGCCCGCTCGTCGCCCTTACGTCCTGCTCGAATCGCGCCTCGTCACCGCGCTAGTGCCTGTCATTGCGAGGAGCGTTTTTCGCGACGAAGCGATCGAGGACGAAATGTCCTAGAGAGTGCCGAGCCCAGCCGGACGAGACCAATCACGGTTTTGTAGGGACAGCATATTATGCTGTCCCTACATCAATTATAAAACAGATACTTTTTCTATACTTTTAAAATTTTCTTTATTCAAACAAAAGTAATAAATCATCAATTTAATAATTAATACAGATAGCTCAATATTATCGAGTTGATTAGAAAATCCCACCGGTAAGCCTCTCAATACACCAAATAGGCAGGAAATTATTATTAAGAATAACGCAGCTATTCTTGCCCAATCAAATAAATTTATTAATAAAAACCCTAGAAAAATATGAAATAGGCCAAAACCAACAGTAAAAAATGCCGTAGATACGAATGGACCTGTTGAACCAGGAAACAATAATGCAAGATTCTTAAAATAAAACCAGGACGAAAACCCGGCAATCCCGCTAGCAAATTCCATCCCTACAACAATAGACACGGGAAAGGATAGTTGTATTTTAGAAACTTTTAACAGAGACAGAGTACAAACAATCGCTATAACTGACAGTAAAACATCCAATAAAACAACGGCTATGGGATATCTTATAAAAAGAAGCGTTAGCCTCACGCTAATATTGTCATTATTGTTCTCTAACAAATTCTTAAAATCTTCAGCCTGCTTAGCTCGATTATCTTGCCCAGAATTAACTTCTGCTTGGCTCGCCTCTATTGATGTTTTATTATCTTGGCTTACGGAAAAAGGGATATCTACGGTGGTTTCAGCAAATGAAAAAACATGGAAACACAAACTCAATAAAAATACTGATACCCCCAGCGATATCTTCTTATTCAACATTAGAATTTTCCTATACACCAACCAATAATAAATATCACTACAATCCCTATTAAAACAATTTTAAAAATCCGCCCCATATCGTACGCGATTTTATTACTCTCCCATTCAGCCTGAGGATCAGGCATTTGCTTTTCATACGACCTTACGTAATCCCGATCGTCGATAGCAAACTGTTCGCCCGCCGCCTCCTTTTGTATTAGAAACGACGTAAGAATGCCTAAACAAATCATAATGAGCATGCTCCAGTAACGCATAAGAATCCTCCTTTACGGCTTCCTGCGCCAGGTAGTCTTACCGTCTTTGGTATCTTCTAAAATTATATTCTGCCCTTCCAGTTCTTTTCGTATTTTATCAGAAAGTACAAAGTTTTTCTCCTGACGCGCCTTTTCTCTTTTGAAAATCATTGAAAGAATATGCTCATCTAAGTTAGCAACACCTATCTTTGTGAGATTCATCCCTAGCGTACCTGATAGTTCTTTCAATGTGTATTCGGCATGGCGAATAAAATCCAAGTCATCAATATTTTTATTAGCTATATTCACCAAATCAAAAATGGCAGCTAATGCCTGCGGAGTATTAAAATCATCATCCATGGATTTTTCAAATTTGTTTTTTATATTTTCTATATCATCAATTTGATTAGTCGTTACCTGATGTTCAAATTTTGATAAATTACTGTGTATCTTATTTATTAATATCGAAATCCTCTCCAGCGCTTGCCGGGATTCCTCTATTTTCTCCTCACTGTAATCTATCGGATGCGAATAATGCGCCGAAAGGAAAAACAATTTCAGCACATCGGCATCTTTATGCCGTGTCAGGAAATCCTTTATCGTTACAAAATTACCCAGAGACTTGGCCATTTTCTGGCCGTTGATGGTTAAGAGGCCGTGGTGCATCCAGACGCGGGCGAATTTTTTGCCCGCACCCTCGGACTGGGCGATCTCATTCTCATGATGCGGGAAAATAAGGTCCAATCCTCCGCCGTGGATATCAAACTCATCGCCTAAAATATCCGAACTCATCACCGAACACTCAATGTGCCAGCCCGGCCGGCCCGCGCCCCACTGGCTGTCCCAGGACGGCTCGCCTTCTTTTGCCGCCTTCCAAAGCGCGAAATCCAGCGGGTCGTTCTTTTTTTCTCCGGGTGAGACGCGCGCGCCGGATTCCATTTTATCTATAGACTGATGTGATAATTTCCCATAGTCTTTGGCCTTCTTAATGTCAAAATAAACGTCACCGCCGGATACATAGGCCGCGCCGCAGTCAATGAGCTTCTGGATAAATGCCTGCATCGCGGGTTTCTTGGGGGAAACATATTCTGTGGCCTTAGGCTCAAAATCGGGCTTTAATATACCCAATTGCTCCACGGCTTCATGATAACTCGCCAGGTATTTGTCCGATACTTTCTTGACCGCCAAGTTCAAATCCTCTCCGGGATATTCTTTTCTGGCCTTCTCAATGATCTTATCGTCCACGTCGGTGACATTACGCACAAAAGTAACTTTATAATTCTTATACGCAAAATACCGGCGGATCACGTCAAATATGTAGGCACTGCGCGCGTGTCCTATATGCGGCTCGTCATAAACCGTCGGCCCGCAAACGTACATCTTGACCTTCTGCGGTTCAATGGGAACAAAAACTTCATTCTTGCGCGTCAACGAATTGTATATGTGGATGGGATTAGTCATTATTCAATGGGGACGTTCCCAAAGGGGACACCCTCTAGAAAGGCCGTTTTTTTAAGGCGTTGAAAAATAATGGGTTATAAAACAAAAGGGTGGTACCTGGGGGAACGTCCCCCGTTTATTTTTCTAAGTTATCAAGGCGCTTCTGAAGCTCTTCGATGCTCTGCATGATCGGGTCCAAGACGTGCGCGTGGTCGAGGCTGATGTCGAGCTTTTTGCCGTCCTGCTTAGTGACCCTGCCGGGGACACCCACCACGGTGGAATTTACCGGCACATCCTTTATCACCACGGCGTTAGAGCCGATATAAGAATTATCACCCACGGTAATATTTCCCAGCACCTTTGCGCCACCTCCGATAACCACATTGTTGCCGATAGTCGGATGGCGCTTGCCTTTAACCAGGCCCGTGCCGCCCAAGGTCACACCCTGATAGATCAAGACATTGTCGCCGACAACGGCGGTCTCACCAATCACCACTCCCATGCCGTGGTCAATAAAAAAGCGTTTGCCGATTTTGGCACCGGGATGAATTTCTATGCCGGTAGTAAAACGCGTAACCTGGCTTATGAAACGGGCGAAAAAATATAAACGTATACCGTAGAGAAAATGCGCCACCCTGTGCGAGACCAAAGCATGCAGGCCCTGGTATAACAAAAGTATCTCTACGAAACTTTTCGCCGCCGGGTCCCTCTCTTGCGCGGCACGGATATCGCCATAGAAAAATATCGCGATGAGCACAAGCTTCAATATTGCCAAAATAATAAGCATAAATAGTATCAATACCAAAATTTCCATTTTATTCTCCTTGTGTAGGGGAGGGTTTGAAACCCTCCCCTACGGATAAATTTACGTTTCTTATTGTAGGGACAGCATAATATGCTGTCCCTACCTGCCGGCAGGCAGGCAAAACCGTTTAGGCGTCCCTAATAACTAATACCGTCGCAAAACAGGCAACAGCGTTTTTGTCACCAACCTCATCCAGGCCCTCATTGGTCTTGGCCTTGATGTTGACGCAGCCGGCTTCGACACCCAGGATCTCGGCTATACGATCCTGGATCTTTTTCTTAAACGGCAGGAGTTTAGGCTCCTCGGCAATGACTATCGTATCTACGTTGCCGATGTGATACCCTTTAGCCTTAACCAGGTTGACCACTTCCCTTAATAATTCAGCGCTGGAGATGTCCGCGTATTTTTGGTCAGTATCCGGAAAATGCTCTCCGATGTCGCCTGCTCCTGCTGCCCCCAGCAGTGCGTCACAGATAGCGTGCAACAGGGCGTCGGCGTCAGAATGGCCCAAAAGGCCCTTGATATAAGGGATCTCCACCCCGCCGATAAAAAGCTTGCGGCCCTCAGTCAGACGGTGAATATCGTAACCGATGCCTGTTCTGTATGCGAAATCGTTCATTATGTTATTACTGTTGCAATCCCGTAGGGACAGGTTTAAAACCTGTCCCTACAAAATCTTTTACGTTTCCACCTGTAGGGACAGCATATTATGCTGTCCCTACAAAACCAGGATTCTATTCGCTATTGCTTCTGCGATGATCAGGTCTTCCGGCGTGGTAACTTTTATGTTGGAATACGCCGCCATGACAAGGCTTACTTTTTTTCCCAGGCGCTCCACAAGTGCCGCGTCATCGGTCACGGTTTTGCCGTCGAATTTATTATATGCCTCTAAAATTATTTCTCTTTTGAATACCTGCGGGGTCTGGACTTCCCAGAGCCTATCTCTATCTAAAGTTTTTTTAACAAAAGTCTGCCCACGAACGACTTCTTTTATAGTATCCTTCACCGGAACCGCCGCGATCGCAGCACCCGTCCTGGCAGCTTCTTTGATCACCGCCGAGAGGATCTTGCGGTTTATAAACGGCCTGCCGGCGTCATGAATCAGGACAAAGTCGGCATCAGATGTAACAGCCTTGAGGCCGCGCCATACAGAATCCTGCCGCCTTGCCCCACCCAACACCACGGAAGAAACTTTGGAAATACGATAGTGTTTTACCGCGGAAAGCAAAGCCGCGCGGTTGGCGGCATTGACCACCAGCACAATATCTTTGATGCCGTCATACGCGTCTAATGCTTTCAAGCAATGGATCACCAGCGGCAAACCCGCAACTTTAACCAGCGGCTTGTGCACCTTGGAGCCGAGGCGCTTGCCCGATCCCGCCGCGACCACAATTGCCGTAACAATCATTAGCGCTGTTCCAATTTTGTAAAGATCATTCTGCCGGCCTGGGTCTGCAGAACCGAAGTGACCGAAACCTTGACATCCTGGCCGAGCAGGCGGCGGGCCTCTTCAACCACAACCATAGTGCCGTCGTCAAGATAACCCACGGCCTGATTATGCTCTTTGCCTTCCTTGATCAATTTGATCTGCATGCGCTCCCCGGGAAAAACTACCGGCTTAAGCGCGTTTGCAAGTTCATTGATATTGAGCACCTTTACGCCCTGAATGCCCGCGACCCGGTTCAAATTATAGTCCACGGTCAGGATCCTGGCTTCCATTAGTTTGGCCAGTTTCACAAGTTTTGCGTCAACTTCATTGGTATCCGTAAAATCCTCTTCGTTAAGCACAATATCCAGTCCCGGCTCTTTCTGTATGCTGTGGAGCATCTCAAGGCCGCGCCTGCCTCTCTGACGTTTGATCGGATCAGTAGAATCGGCGATCTGCTGCAATTCTCTCAGGACGAATTTAGGGATGACCATTTTTCCGGTAAGGAATTTTGTCTTAAAGATATCCACGATCCTGCCGTCGACGATGACGCTGGTATCTATAACGATCATCTCTTCACTCTGGTCCTGCCGGCGCAGGCGCACGTAAGGGATGATGATATTGAATTCATCTTTTCCGCGCAGGGCAATAGCCATGCCGAGGTAGCAAAAAATAAGCGTTAAGGTAGTGCGCACCGTGGCTAATGTGGTGGCATCCATCATCGACAGAGTAAAGGCATCCCCGACAAGTTTGGCCATGATCAAACCCAGGATCAGGCCGAATACGGCGCTGGAGAGCCCGCTGACTGAGACCTTGCGCATGCCCGCTTCAAGAATAATCAAAAACAAAGCCACACAACCGCCAATAGCCATACCTATTAAGTTCGCGGCCAACCCCGGCGCACTTGCCGTCTGGTAACCGACGATCATGCCGCTGATTAAAAATAAAGCGCGTAATAATAATAAGTTCATTAATATACCCCCTTTGCGTATTCAGTCTTCCGTATACCGTCGTCCGTACTTCGTAATACGAACGACGAAAGACGAACGACTAACGACTAATAACCGTACTGCTATTTAATAAAATATCCAACGCTTCCTTCAATGTTGAAACCGGGATCATCTCCATTTTAATTTTTTCACGCCCCCATGAATCCTTGTTGTTAGCGGGCAGGACACAGCGCTTGAAACCTAGATTTTGCGCCTCGCCGAGGCGCGACGGCAGCTGTGCGACACTGCGGATCTCCCCGGCCAAGCCTACTTCTCCTAAGACCACGCAATCGCTCGGCACCGATTGTCCCCTAAAGGCCGAAGCCGCGGCCACCGCTACCGCAAGGTCAGCGGCCGGGTCTTCTATTTTTATGCCCCCTGCGACATTGACGAAAATATCCTCCGCCCCCAAATGCAGGCCGATGCGCTTTTCAAGCACCGCGATCAAAAGGTTCAGGCGGTTATAATCAAAACCTTCGGCCCGGCGGCTGGCATATCCGAAATTGGCTTTGGCAACCAGGGCCTGTATCTCGACTAATAGCGGCCTAGTGCCTTCCAATACCGGAACCACGACCGAACCGGCCACATCTTTGGGCCGCTGTGAAAGAAATACTTCGGAAGGGTTGCGCACCTGCTCAAGGCCGGCTCCACACATCTGAAAAACTCCGATTTCATTTGTGGAGCCGAAACGGTTCTTTACCGCGCGCAAGATCCTGTGCGAGAGAAAACGGTCACCTTCAAAATAAAGAACGGTGTCAACAATGTGCTCTAAAACGCGCGGCCCGGCAAGTGTCCCTTCCTTGGTCACGTGCCCTATGATAAAAACAGCCGTGCCGGTGGTCTTGGCTAATTGCGTAAGAACACCCGCGCATTCCCGGACCTGGCCGACACTGCCGGCGCAAGAGCCAAGGGCCGGGTCCCAGATGACCTGTATGGAATCAACGACCACTACCTGGGGCTTGATCTTTTTTATATATTCCAGGACCTCTGAGAGATCGGTCTGGTTGACTATATAAAGATTGCCTGGGTCGCTTCCGTCCTTAATCCGCTCGGAGCGCATCTTCGTCTGCTCCACGGATTCCTCGGCAGAGACATAAAGCACGGTCTTGCCCGACGCAGCCAGCGCGCAGGAGATCTGCAAAGAAATAGTTGATTTTCCGATGCCGGGGTCGCCCCCGATCAATATTACCGAACCCGCGACTATCCCTCCGCCTAAGACGCGGTCCATTTCCGCTATGCCGCATGAAAAACGGTTATCTTTTTTACCGACGACTTCCTTTAATAATACCGGGCCGTCTTTATACGCCGGCACACTGCTCCTTACCGCCGCGGATTCAGCGGGAGCCGCAGAATAATTCTCCTCTACCATGCTGTTCCAATTTGCGCAATCGGGGCATTTGCCCAGCCACTTTGCCGATTGATACCCGCAGCTTGAGCAGCTAAATACCGTCTTGGCCTTCATGATCTATTCCTTATCGCGCCACATCAATTTCCAGGGATGCTGACGGATGTCTACGACAAATGCGTCCAGCTCCCTATAGATCTTATCGTCAAAAAGCAATTTGCCGATCGTGCCTTCTTTATTGTTTATCTTGGTAAAAGTAGTATCTATGTTTTTGGCGATACTCTTTGCCAGCTCCGTAATCTCATGCATCGGCATGGGATCGGTTCCGACCAGCTCCTGTCCGGCGAAAAGTAAATCGCCGTAATTTTCTCCCGGTATGATCTCGATGTATTTTTCACCCAAAAGGCCCAGGGTATTGACCCAGACAGTGGAATCTCTCGGGATACCCACGTCTTTTTTCAACCAACAGGCCACTCTTACCTTATCCTTAGCTAAAGTCGAATCATAATAAATCTTGATCTTTTTTACATGGCCCACGTCCACCCCGGTAAACCTCACCGGCGCACCGCACTTTATACCGTTGACAAAATTGAAGAGGAAGGTGGCGTCATAACCTGATGTCCAGGTCTTAAACCCGCCTATGGATAAAATAAAGGTCGCTAAAATACAGAGGCCGATAAAGACAAATACCCCTACCTTCAATTCCATTTTTGTCTTGCCGAATATCATTTATCCTCCCGCATTAGAATGATTAAAGAACACCGGTAGGGACAGGTTTCAAACCTGTCCCTACAATATTATTTAAACGCCTCTACCGATTCCGTGATCGGGCCATTTGCCAGGCCGTTGACAAACTGATGGACCACAGGATGCTGCGAAGACTTGATCTCTTTACTGGTGCCTTCGGCGATGATCTTGCCCTGGTAAAGCATGGCAATACGGTCAGCCACTTTATAGGCGCTCTTCATGTCGTGTGTCACGACAATAGAAGTAACCTTTAATTTATCGTGCAGATCAATTATAAGGTCGTTTATGCTGTCGGCGGTGATCGGGTCAACGCCGGTTGTGGGCTCATCGTAGAGGATCAGCTCAGGCTTAATGCAGAGGGCGCGGGCAAGTGAGACGCGCTTTTTCATGCCGCCGCTTAACTCAGAAGGCATCAAGTTCTGGATGCCGCCCAGGCCCACCATATCCAGCGAATCCTCAATGCGCTCCATTAATTCCTTGCGCTCAAGATGCTGGTGTTCAATGAGGCCGAAGCCTACGTTTTCACCGACGGTCAGCGAATCAAAGAGTGCGCCTCCCTGAAAGACCATGCCGATACGCAGGCGTAAGGTATCAAGCCCTGAAACACTAAGCTTGGCAACATCCTTGTTGTCGACTATGACACGCCCGGATTCCGGCCTGAGGATGCCGACGATATGTTTTAACAAAACGCTCTTGCCGCAGCCTGAACGGCCGATGATCACACAGGTCAGTCCGTGCTCTAAGGTCAGATCCAGGCCGTTAAGCACCTTGTGCTCTCCGAAAGACTTAACCAGTTTTTTTATCTCTATGCGCATGATGATATGATTATTACTGCCCCTGTAGGGGCGGGTTTGAAACCCGCCCCTACGTAAAACGGGCGAAAAAATTAAAATGTTCCCCGCAGATTACGGGAAAATAAAATAAAACAGCGCCGTAAAGAAACAGTCCGCGGCGATGATCATGATAAATGTCTTAACCACCGATCGCATCGTTGCCTGGCCCACGCCTTCAGCGCCGCCCTCGACGTTGAAGCCCTCGTAACAGCTGACCAGAGCGATGATCATGCCGAAAAATATGGTCTTAAAAGTGCCGGTAAAAATGTCCTTGTAGAGCAGGGCGTCAGATGTAACGCGCAGGTACAGCCCCGAAGAAATACCCAGCCTGTACACGCAGATTATATAACTGCCCAATATGCCGACTAAGTCGGCAAACAGCGTCAAAATAGGAAGCACAATGCACATGGCCAGGAATCGCGGCACAACCAGGTATTTTATGGGGTTAGTGGCCAGCGTTTCCAGGGCATCCACCTGCTCGGTCACCTGCATTGTGCCGATCTCGGCGGTGATGGCCGCACCTACGCGCCCTGCGACAACAAGCGCTGTGATCACCGGCCCGAGTTCCCTGACCAATGCCAGGGCGACTAAACTGGCGATATAGAGCTCGGAGCCGATACGCTGCATAAAATACGCGGTCTGCAAAGCGAAAATAAAACCGATGAACAGCGACACCAGCGAAACAATAGGCAGGCTGTCGTAACCGGCCTTTTTGATCTCCTGAAAAAGGCGGACCCTCTTAAAAGGCGGGACAAACGACTGGTGAACCGTCTGAGCAGTAAGCAGGCTCAAGCCTCCGGTATAATACATAAACGTAACAACCCGGCGGCCGAGCGCTATAAAAGAATTTCTGAATATAATATGCTGTACCCACGAATTATTCAAAAATCAACTCCTGATTTTTGCGCGTCACCTTGACAATAGAACCGTCCTTGAACTTTTTGGAAATTATTTCCGATGCCAATGGATCTTCCAGGAATCTCTGGATGGTCCTTTTTAAGGGCCTCGCGCCAAAAACCGGATCAAAGCCTTTTTCAATCAGGAACTCCTTGGCCTCAGTATTAACTTCCAAAGCGATGTTTTTATCCTTGAGCCGTTCGATGACGTAGCCGATCTCAATGTCTATAATACGATAGAGATCCTCTTTGACCAGCTGCCTGAAGACGATGATGTCGTCAATACGGTTGAGGAACTCCGGCTTAAAGGTATGTTTTACCTCTTCAAGCAGTTTATCTTTCATATCCTGGTAAGTGACCTCTTCTTTCTGGGTCTTAAAACCCAGCGATCCGGTCTTGCGCAGCAGCTCAGCGCCGACGTTGGAGGTCATAATTATTACCGTGTTCCTGAAATCCACTTTCCTGCCGAAACTATCGGTGAGCCGGCCTTCTTCAAAGACCTGCAAAAGCAGATTGAAGACATCGGGATGCGCTTTTTCAATCTCATCGAGCAGGATGACCGAATAGGGGCGGCGCCGGACCTTCTCGGTAAGCTGTCCGCCCTCCTCATAACCCACGTATCCCGGAGGTGCCCCGATCAGGCGCGAGACATTGAATTTTTCCATATACTCCGACATATCCAGCTGGACCAGGGCTTCTTCGTCGCCGAACATGAATTCCGCCAGCGCCCTGGCAAGAAGCGTCTTGCCGACACCGGTCGGGCCCAAAAAGATAAACGAGCCGATCGGCTTCTTGGGATCCTTGATGCCTGCCCGCGAACGCCGCACAGCATGCGCGATGGCCTCGATCGCCTCATTCTGGCCGATCACGCGCTTATGCAGTTCATCTTCTATCTTGAGGAGCTTCTCGCCTTCTTTTTCTTCCATGCGGAATAGCGGAATGCCCGTCCACTGGGAGACGATCTTGGCGATGTCTTCGGCGGTCACTTCCGGCCGCATCTTGTCTTTTGCCTGCGCCCATTCGTGGTTCAATTTCTCCAGTTCCTGGCGGGCCGCCCTTTCCTGGTCGCGCAGGGACGCCGCTTTTTCAAAATCCTGGCTCTTGATAAAAGATTCCTTTTCCTTCCTTAATGATTCCACCTTCTCTTCTATCTTCTTAATTTCCGGCGGCACGATAAGAACGTTCAGGCGCGCGCGCGAGCCGGTTTCATCAATAAGATCAATAGCTTTATCCGGCTGGAACCGGCCCGAGATGTAACGATCGGATAATTTTACCGCGGCTTCCAGGGCGTCGTCGCGGAAACTGACGCGGTGATGCGCCTCGTATCTGTCGCGCAGGCCCTTTAATATCTCTACGGTCTGCTCAACGCTGGGCGGCTCGACCATAATGGTCTGAAACCGCCGTTCCAGGGCCGCGTCCTTCTCTATATATTTGCGGTACTCATCCATGGTAGTGGCACCAATACACTGCATCTCGCCGCGCGATAACGCGGGCTTTAGGATATTTGACGCGTCAATTGCACCTTCCGCAGCCCCCGCACCGACCAGAGTATGCAGTTCGTCAATAAATATGATCACATCCTGCGAGCGTTTTATTTCTTCCATTACCGCCTTGATGCGTTCCTCAAACTGGCCGCGGTATTTTGTTCCGGCAACCATTAATGCCAGGTCCAGGACAACCATGCGTTTGCCGCGCAATACTTCCGGCACGTTGCCGGCCACAATCGCCTGAGCCAGGCCCTCGACTATCGCGGTCTTGCCCACACCTGCCTCGCCTAAGAGCACAGGATTGTTCTTTGTGCGGCGGCTCAAGATCTGGATCACTCTTTCTATTTCCGTATGCCGGCCTATAACCGGATCAAGCTTATTCTCTCTGGCCAAAGTAGTCAGGTCGCGGCCAAAGGCGTCTAAGGCCGGAGTCTTGCTTTTTGCCTGCTGTCCGGCGGGGCCTGCCGCACCCATGCCTCCGGGCAGCGCCGATCCCAGTATTTCCATTACTTCATTCCTGACCGTATTCAAATCCAGGCCCAGGTTCAATAAGACTTGCGAGGCAATTCCTTCGCCTTCACGGATAAGACCAAGCAAAAGATGTTCGGTGCCGATGTAATTGTGGCCGAGCGACCGCGCTTCTTCGGCGGAAAGCTCCAGCGCTTTTTTGGCGCGCGGGGTAAAAGGTATATCGCCGATGATCTGCGTGGTCGGCCCCGGCTGCACCAGTTTTTCCACTTCAATACGGATATTTTCCAGGGACACGCCCATTTTTTGCAGGACGGTAGCGGCCACACCCTCACCCTCGCGCACAAGGCCAAGCAGAATATGTTCGGTGCCGATGTAGTCGTGGTTAAACCGCCTTGCTTCTTCTTTAGCTAAAATGATGACTTTTCTTGCTCTTTCAGTAAACCTGTTGAACATGACTCCTCCCTAAATTATATATGGACTTTTTGTTCCTGTAGGGGCGGGTTTCAAACCCGCCCCTACGTTGTTATTTTAATTCAGGCTCAATTTGCTCCTGATCAGTTCCGCGCGCTTAAGGTCGCGCTCCGGAGAACTCAATTTCTTAGCTTCGATCTTCTGCAGATGCGCCGGCTGAGTGGTAATAAAAAGCTCGTTGATCGAACGGCGGTCAATGTCTTTGATTATACCCAGGTCGCAACCTAACCTGACCATAGAAAGTAATTCAATGGTCTCTTGGCTGGAGATGATCCGCGCGTTCTTTAATACGCCCAGGCTGCGGCTGACCCGGTCTTCCACCAGCGGCTTGTTTTTCTGTACCATGAGCGTGCGCGCCTGAGCTTCCTGCTCGACGATCTGGCGGATCAGGTTGTTGATGTTCTCGATGATCTCTTCTTCGCTGTGCCCAAGCGAAACCTGGTTGGAGATCTGGAAAAAATTCCCCATTGCCTGCGTGCCTTCGCCGTAGAGGCCGCGCGTGGTAAAACTCAATTTGGCGATCGCCGCCAGCACCCGCTCGATCTGGCGCGTCATCACAAGTGCCGGTAAATGTAACATCACCGAGCCGCGCATGCCGGTGCCTGTGTTGGTAGGGCAAGCGGTCAGGTACCCCCAATCCGGCAGGAACGCAAAATTCAACTTGCCGGCTATGGAATCGTCCAGCTTGTTGATAATATTCCAGGCCTCAAGAAGATTGCACCCCGACTGCATCACCTGCATACGGATGTGGTCCTCTTCATTGATCATAACGGAGACGATTTCGTCATCGTCAATTACCACTGCCTTATGGTTGGTGCGCTGGGCATGCTCCATGGACATAAGATGCCGCTCCACCAGAAACTGCCTATCCACGCTGTCTAATTCCGCAAGCTTAAAAACCGTGGCCTTATTCAGATAATCCGAAGCGGAGAGTGCCTCCGTGATCATATTCAGAGTCTCTTCACCCCTGGCTTTATTTGCCCAATGGGGAAAAGCGGCCTTATCAAGATTGCGGGCCAGCCGGATACGGCTTGAAATCACGATATCAGAATTCGGGCCGGTATCCTTGAGCCATTCGCTGGTATGTTTCAAGAGGTCGTCTAATTTCATTTTTTATCCTCCTTGGAGGCCGCATCTTCCTGCGCCATCTTATTTTCTGTTTCCTTGATCTGGTCGCGCAGTTTTGCCGCTTCCTCAAAGGCTTCCGTGGCTATTGCTTTCTGCAGGCGGTTGCGCAGGTCCTGCAGGTCTATTTTCTTCTTCAGCGTTTTGGTAAGCTTTAGCGGCGATTTGCCGAAATGCTGGCCCGAGCCGTGGATCCTTCTCAATAACGGCCCGAGGTATTTCTTAAAAGCGGTATAGCACTCGCCGCAGCCAAGCCGGCCTATTTTTTTAAAATCCGTGTAAGTCTGGCCGCAGCTGGGGCATTTGAGGTCAACGGATTCGCCCGCCTCTTTTGAGCTGGGCGGTTTGTTGAACTCGGCCATGCCTGCCAAAAGGTCACTTAAGCCGAATTGCTGTTCCATCTGCGCGCTTTTCTGGCGCGCGCACTCTTCGCAAAGATGCAGCTCAGTCATCTGCTCGTCTACGATCTCGGTCAGATGCACGGTCGCCGGATTTTTACCGCAATTATCGCATAACATAGTGTTCTCCTTGTGTAGGGACAGCATATTATGCTGTCCCTACAAACAATGACGTATTCCTGTAGGGACAGGTTTTAAACCTGTCCCTACATCATGTATATGTTTCGGATTTAATACCTCACTCCCTCTTTCTTCGTCAATTCCCTGAATTTGTTCTTCAGGCCAAGCGTTACTTTTCCGGGCTTGCCGAGGCCGATCACGCGGCCGTCCACTGCCACTACAGGGATGATCTCTGCGGCGGTTCCGGTGAGGAAACATTCATCCGAGATATAGACTTCATGCCGGGTGATCACATGCTCATGCACGCCTATCTTCAGTGAGCGCGCGATCTCCATTACCGAGTCGCGTGTTATACCCCGCAATGTGCCCATGCACTGGGGCGGAGTATAAAGGTGGCCCTTCTTTACGATAAAAATATTGTCACCCGTGCATTCGGCGACGTAACCCAGCGAATCCAGCATAATTGCTTCGTCGCATCCGGCGTTGGTGGCCTCGATCTTGGCCAGGATGTTATTGAGGTAATTCAGTGATTTTATCTGCGGGTTGAGCGCCTCAGGCAGGTTCCTGACCGTAGGCACGGTGACGATCTTTAAGCCCTCTTTGTAAAACTTTTCCGGATACAAAGCTATCTTATCGGCGATGATGATGATCGTGGCGCCCCTGAGGCATTTGCGCGGGTCAAGCCCAAGGTCCCCGGGCCCGCGGGTAACCACAAGCCGGATGTAAGCGTCATTAAGCTTATTCTGTTTGAGAGTGGCGACCACGGCCTTGATCAACTGCTCCTTGGTCAGAGGGATCTCCAGCATGATACTCTTTGCGGATTCAAAGAGCCGATCAATATGCTCTTTTAACTTAAAGACCAGGCGGCTGTAGGAACGAATGCCTTCAAACACCCCGTCGCCGTAAAGCAGCCCGTGGTCGAACACGGAAATCTTGGCGTCCTCTTTTTCATAAAATTTACCATCAATATAAATTTTCATATATTCCTCCGAAATAATTTTCCGTAGGGACAGCATAATATGCTGTCCCTACAAAATCTACCGCGTATTCACTGTAGGGGCGGGTTTGAAACCCGCCCCTACATATCAATTTACCAATACTCCGTCCCTTAAATGATATACCTTATCCGCTATTTTTGCCAGTTCTATGTTATGCGTGACCAGGACAACAGCGGTATGGTCTCGCGAATTAACATTTTTTAGGAGCGACATTACGTCCGCGCTAGCCAAGGAGTCCAGGTTACCGGTGGGCTCATCGCAAAGCAAGAGCTCCGGCTTGTTGATCAGGCCCCGGACTATCGCCGCGCGCTGTTTTTCCCCTCCGGAGAGCTGGTCGGGAAAATGCTCCATCCTCTGTGCCAGGCCCACCTGGTCGAGTAGTTCCACCGCGCTTTCTCTAAGCCGCAGGCGGCCGGCGGCATTTAATCCACCGGCGATAAAACCGGGCATCATCGCATTCTCAAGGACATTGAATTCCGGTAAGAGATGATAGAACTGAAAAACAAAACCTATTTTCCTGTTCCGCAGCGCTGAAAGCGCCTGGTCGCCTAACCCGTAGATGGAGCGGCCGTTGAAAATGACCTCCCCCTGGCTCGGAGAATCCAGGCCTCCCAGAATATTCAACAAAGTGGATTTGCCCGCGCCCGACGGCCCGACCAATGCCACAAAGCTGCCTTTATTAATTTCAATGTCCACGCCCTTTAACACGGACAGGCCCATTTTGGCGTCTTCGTAAGATTTGTGTATATTCTTGGCAGTCAGCATTGAAAAATCCCATTGTAGGGACAGGTTTTAAACCTGTCCCTACTCATATCTTAATGCCTCAACCGGCTTTAAGCTCGCGGCTTTATACGCCGGATAGAAGGTGGAAAACAGGACTATGGTTATTGCCCCGGCTACGATAAGAGTGATGTCCGGCCATAATTCAATCACTACCGGCAGGGTAGTCACATAATAAACATCCGGCGGAAGCGTAATAAATTTATATTTTTTTAAAAGCCCGCAG
>JAUYEC010000173.1 GCA_030691585.1 Candidatus Omnitrophota bacterium | reverse complement strand
TGCCCCTCGCTCGGGGTAAACGGACGACCCCTCGATTCGGGGCTTTGCCCCTCGCTCGGGGTAAACGGACGACCCCTCGATTCGGGGCTTTGCCCCTCGCTCGGGGTAAACGGACGACGGACCGAGCTGGAACCGGGTATATATTATCGCGCTGACGGTCAGATTAAAAACACGGGTAAATTTCAATTGAACCACAACTTGGATTCGCTGCCATTCATCGACCGGGACCTGACCAAGTGGCAGCTTTATGCCTTTAAGAACGGTAATTACAAACGCACGCCCGGTACTTACATTATGAGCGGCAGGGATTGTTGGTGGAGGAAGTGCACGTTTTGTTCCTGGCCCCAGTTATATCCGCAATTCCGCAGCCGCGGCGTAGCAAACGTTTTAGATGAGATCGGCCAGCTGATCCAAAATTACGGTGTGCGCGAGATCATGGATGACAGCGGATCATTTCCGACAGGGGAGTGGTTGCGCGATTTTTGCCGCGGGATGCTCGAGCGCGGCTACAATAAAAAAATATACCTGGATTGTAATATGCGTTTCGGCGCTTTGAACCGGGAAGACTTTTTATTAATGAAGAAGGCGGGGTTCCGCCTGCTGCTCTTTGGTTTGGAATCCGCTAACCAGGCGACGCTGGACAGATTAAATAAGGGCGTTAAGGTTCAACAGATAGACGAAGGATGCCGTCAGGCGCGCCGCGCGGGCCTGTTCCCGCATATCACCATCATGTTCGGTTACCCTTGGGAAAGCTACGTTGATGCGCGTAAGACCCTGGAGCTGGGCCGCAGGCTGTTGACCAAAGGTTACGCCTATACTATGCAGGCGACAATGGTCATCCCGTATCCGGGAACGTCTCTATTTGAAGAATGCCGCTTGAATAATTGGCTCAAGTCCATGGATTGGGATGATTATGATATGAAGCAGTCGGTGATGAGCCTGCCTTATCCGCAAGAGAAAGTCATGGAGCTGGTCCAGGGAATGTATAAAGTAACATTTAGCCCCGAATTTATCCTGAGGAAAATCCTATCCGTTCGTGATACCGACGACCTCAAATACGCAGCTTATGCCGCCAAGAAAGTCTTCGGCCACGTCTTTGATTTTAGCAAGCGATAAGTTGGGGCCATAACTATGTAGGGGCGGGTTTGAAACCCGCCCCTACCGGAGCATAACAGGTTTTGTAGGGACAGCATAGTATGCTGTCCCTACAGATATATTATGAAAAAATATTCCATCGATAGCTGCGGCAGATTAAACATTCAACGTAAACATGAACGCGTTGTTTGTGACGGAAATTTTAATATTGACGCTAAAAACCGCCTGATCTATTTATTGAATGAGCCGGATGCCTGGAAAAGAAAATACGGCTTGGGCCCTGACGTCCGCTTTGAAGGCAAGTGGCAGATTGATGACCAGTGCAACCTGGAGCTTGCATTGGGCCGAAGAGAAGAGGGGCCGGCGAGCCTAGGCAGTTTGAAATTAAAAAGCAAAATTATTTCCGTAGATAATGATACACTTACTTTTGAGGTGCATAGCCGCGACAGGCAAGGTAACAGCCATGTTCGGCTGATAAAGCTCAGCGGTGCCTGGCAGGCGGATGAGCGCAATCGGCTCACTTTTACTGTCCAAAAAAGATCTCCGGATGTCTTGGCTTTGGAAGGCGCCTGGCAGGTCAACAAAAACCAGCAAATAGTTTATAAATATGAGAAAACCGGGCTAAAATCCGGCGCCAAGGCAATGCAAACGCTGGTTTTTACGGGTTTTTGGGATATAAGCGAGAAAAACCGCCTTACCTATATACTAAGCGGCAGTTCGCGCTCGCGCTTTGATTTTCGCGTCCAGGCCGGCTCGCCAAGCATGTATCCGCAGGAAGGTAAGATTAAATATCATCTAGGCGCTGGAGTAAGACAGGAGATGAGGCCGAAGGCTAAGGTTGTTTATCTCTATGGATCCTGGAAATTCAGCCGCAGCTGCGGCTTTTCTTTTGAAATGGATTACGGCCGGGGCCGGGTCCGCGCCATAAAATTCGGCGCACAGGTGCGCCTGAATAAGCAGGATGATGTTGTTTTTGCCCTGGCCAACAACAGGGAGGAGCCGCTGGGCATATCCGTAACGTTCAGCCACCAGTTTCTAAAATCTTCAGGCGCGGAGGCGTTCTTGCGCTTGAAAACCGGCAGGCGGACGGGTTCCGGCATTGACATCGGAGCAAGGATTCCGTTTTAAACAGCAATAAACAGCAATAAAAACCCTTGTCAATTAGCGGTTTATGTGGTAAGCTTGTTTCATTGGTAATTTGGGATAGAACCAGGAGGGGTTTTGTCCTGTTTCGCGCGTAAAATCAATGCAATATCTAAAGGGTCATTAAAATGGCCCTATTTTTTTTGGGCGCATACGGAAGGGGTTTCGTATAAATTTTAAGGGAGGGCAAGATGAAGAAAAGCATATTGTTTATCATCGCGGTAAACCTGGTTTTTAGCATTGTCCTGAATCCCTGCTGGGCGTCGTCAGGCAGGCCCGCCACTCCGAATGACGCGGTGGTTATTTCCGGGAAAATAACCGATAAGGCTACCGCTAAGCCAATCGCCGGCGCGCAGATTTCGCTGAACGTGCAAAATAAGACTACAAATGCGGTAAGCGATATAAACGGTAAATATAGCATACGTGTTGGTATTTCTTTATGGTTCAGGACTGCCACGGTGAATGTGTCAGCAAATGAATACGCCCGATTATCCTCGATCCTCTTAATCTTGCCCGGCCGCCGGGCAGTACAGAAAGATTTGCAATTAAAGGATATCTTGAAACCAAGCCTGGAAATCGTCTCGCCGAAGGACGAAGAAGAAGTTTTCACCGACCCGGCGATTGAATTAAAATATGACGACAAAGGTTCGGGAATCGATTTGCATTCATTGACTATTTCAGCCGGAAATAGAGACGTTACCAAATATATCAAAAATATGAATTTCCTGGGAGCGCTTTGCGTTATTCCCAAAAATGACGCCTTGGCTCAAGGAGAATGTGAAATATCCGCGCGTGTAAAGGATCTGGCGGGTAACGAGGTACAGCGGTCTATTTTGGTAACGGTAATAAGCAAGGTGGATCAGCTCATCCGATTGGGTAAAAAAGCATTAACGGAAAAGAATGCCCAAGCCGCCTACGATTATTTTAAGCAGGCGTTGGATGTTGATCCGAAAAACAAGGAAGCTAATTTTTATTTTGGGCTAATGCGCTTAGCCAAGTTGTTAAGTCAGGACGAAGTATTCGCTATGCTGCAGGATTTGGGTTTTAAGGGCCCCGGCAGCGTTGCCTTGGCTAAAGTTCATCTTGATCCGTTTCATCTGGCGGTTGAAACCCCGTCCGGTTTTGCAAATTTTGACCTGCCCGCATCCGCTCCCAGCGGCAGGAGCATACAAGATGTCATAACAAAACAAATTCTTCCTGAGCTCAATGCTGCCATAAAGAACCTGAATATAGCGTTAGCCGATAAAAATTTTGTTACGCAGATAGCTATAACAGCGCCATTTATCGGTTCCGGCAAGCTAGCTTTAGACTATGGTGACATAGCGCTTATTAAATCTACACTTTTGTTGGTTAAGTCCTTTATGCATGAAATGCTTGTGCGCGATGTTGACATTGATTCGGCGCAGATAAAGGCGCTTTTCGCGGCGGGAAATCCAACTATATGGCGTTTGCTGGAATTGTATCCTGACCTTATGCGCGTGAAATCTGTTCCGCATTCTCTGCAGGCAAGGGAGGCGCTTGTCGCTTCCATTGATAGTTACAGCGCCGGTTTTTTTTATATTTTCTCCGAGCAAAACAGGCGGCCGGATAATTTGTTGAATTTAAGCCCGCTGCCGAAATATCAAAAAGAAGCCCTGCTTTTTGTTGATGAGCTAAAAGATATAAAGAGATCTCTTATGGGTACTCCTGAACGCGTTTTTTCTCTAAGGCTTAATCAGGTAATAAACGCGGGCAACTTTTTTACCCAGCCGTTTGATTTCAGGCGGGCATTTGAGGTTGATTCCGCGTCCTACCTTTTGCAAGATGTATTTTTGCCTTATTTTGATTATGCAGCGAGTAATTTCTCCAAGGTTAAGCCTGCCTATCGTGAATTTTTCCCGCCGGAGAGCAGTTTTTATACCGGCAATAAGAAAGAAATTGATTTTACGGATACTTCCGCGATCTTATCCGCTTTGGAATTATCGCGCACCGGGTTCTTAAGCCTGTTGGCATACGATCTCAATATGGATATACAGACGCTTGCCCCGGGCGCTCCGAATGAACAAATAGCGCATATTCAGGATGCCTTAGGCCAGAATCCCCGTTTATTATATTTGAGCCACCCGCGTTCGATGAATCTGGCAAGGGATGCCTTCTCGCGCATGGTAAAAAGCTATGCCGCGGGAGCGGATTATTTTGCTAAGACCGAGGATGCCGATCAGTCGGATGATCTATTGACGGCGAAAGGTGACGCGTTGGTCAATCTTGGACGCTACGTAAAAATGCTGCAGGACCTGGATTTGATGAAAGAGACCTTGATCGATCCATCTACTGCTAACCAAGGCGATGAGTTCCGCGTTAACCTCGGAGAATTCTTTTTACGTTATAAAGATATGCGGGCATTGATGCCGCAATTTGCCGCTAATAATAATGTCATTGCCGGTACTTATCCGGATGAAACGTTCGGAGGCATTTTGCCGGATGGCAAATTCAACGAATAGGCGATTTATGGCTTGGACGCGTAATGTAGCAGTTTTTTTGTTTCTCTGCCTGGTTTTACTTCCGCTGCGGGCGATAGCCGTTGAAGACTCGGGATTTGAGGGCCTGGTTATTGAAAGGGTGGAGCACGGCAAGAGAATTTTCTCTATCGAAGCCGCCAAGGCTAAATTCGCGAATAAACGCATCGGTTTTTTTGAACTCGGCATTGCCAAGGTTATACTGTTGGAGGATGCCGATTTTACTTTATATGAAAACGGTGAGCAATTAGAGAAACGGCACTTTAAAGTTGCATCCTACGAGCCGGCCAGCCGCCGGCTCTTAGACGAGGCCGGGAATGTGATATTTGTATTCAAATAAAGCGGCCAAAAGCACGGGTTGAACGCGAAATAAAGAGATTGGATGTGAGAAAAAATATTGCATTTTTCTTTGCTTCATGCTGCTGCCTTTTTTTACTTATTGGCTGCGCAGGCGCGGGGCCGTCCGTCATAAAAAATTATAGCGAGGCCAGAGACAGATCACAAATAGCAGTGCTTATAGTTAAGCAAAAAATGTCTTTGACTGTCACGGCATGTGATGGAAAATATATTCCCCGCAGCGCACGGTACGTTTTACTTCAGCCCGGACGGCATGAAGTATGGTTTCATATTTCAGGTCAAAATCTGCTAATGTATTATAACATGACCAACAAAAAATATCTCGATGCTATTGGCGGACATACATATATGTTGAAATCAAAAGGGGCGGGTTTCTTTGTGGTCGGTGATAAATGGTTTCCTGAGGTCATCGACGTTACAAATGATAGTAAATTTCATGTTGCGAATATTCCGGAATAGAATGGCCTACGAGATTAATCATAAGATGCTTGTTTTTGCCGGCATTCTTGTTCTGTTATCGGGGTGCGCTACATATGCAAGCGGCCCATTATTTAAAGAGGCGCCTCTGCCATCGAATGATATGGGAACCCTGTATGTTTTTAGGTCGAAAGCGTCATTAGGGGCTTTAGTTCCGACTGTAAAAATCGATCGTAGGCCATTTGTTAAGTTAACGGCGATGGGATATTCCTATACATACCTATCTCCGGGTGTATATCGGCTGACTTTTGAAAACGGTAACTACCAACGTTTTATCACGGAGATCGAGATTAAAGAAGGACAGGAGCTTTTTATAGAATATTCCGAACCCTTTTCAACCCTTAGGGAAATCCCGAAAAGCCAGGTCTCTGATGTTGTCAAAAATTATCGATACGTTGCTCCTGTATCTTCGTGGTCAAACCGGGGGACAAATCAATGAAGATTCGAGAGGCAGTTTTGTTTATCAACATTATTCTGTTGGCGGGTTGTGCTTCTGTGATAACCCGATACGGTTATGACGTAAAAGATATCTCAAATAAAAACGCCTATCTCGGCTGTTCTATTCCCATTAAGAAAGACCTCCAATATAATAAAAATGATATGGAGGTATTGGGCAGCGTTAAATCCGGGGATACCGGGTTTTCGTTGGAATGCGGGAAGGGGTATGTATTAGGTATTTTTAAGCAAGAAGCGTGCGCATTAGGGGCCGATTTGATAAATATAACCTATGAGCGCGGGTTTGATATCTGGTCCAGTTGCTATAGGGCAAAAGCCGAATTTCTGCGTTTTAAAGACAGAGAAAAAGTAAAAACTTTGAGATCTGACGCGGCATATGAATAGGCCGGAACCGATTATACGAGGAGGAAACTGATGATAAAGCGATACAGTAAGTTTATCTTTTTGTCTATTTTGATAATGACCTTGGTTGGTTGCGCGACCATTATCCATGGAGGAAGGCAGAAAATACCGGTTAAATCCTATCCAAGCGGCGCGACTGTGTCGGTAAACATGATCAAAGTAGAAACGCCCGGGGTAATTAATCTTTCCCGTTCAGAGCCGATGGTTATATTAAGGTTTGAGAAGGACGGTTATGAGCCGGTAGAAGTAACGCTCATAAGGACAACGGACGGCTGGATATGGGGCAATCTTTTTATCGGCGGCCTCATCGGTATAGCTATTGATTACTCCACGGGTGCTGCTTATCAGCTGTCGCCCAATGCGGTAAATGTTACGTTGAAATCCTTAGGGTATGGAGAAAAAAAGGAGAGCCAGCCGGCGAAGGAGCAAGTTGAAGAGGTAAAGAAAGAAGAAAGGGCGGATGAGGGCAAAGTCGTAGCCATAGATGTATTATCGCGGCCCAGCTCCTATTCAGAATACTACCGATTATTATATAAAACCATCGTCAAAAATACTGTTATATCCAAAGATGTGCCTGGTGGCGCCATAAATGCAGGTGTTAATATATTATCTGATGGGACGCTGGAGAGTGTTGAGATCCTGGGTAACTCTTCCGAAGATCCGGCATTGAGAGAAGCAGTCATGAAAGCGGTAAAGGATTCAGCGCCGTTTCCGCCTTTCCCCAGTGATATAAAAGAAGGCAGGAAGGCTTTTACGATTATGATTGAACACAGACAGAATCGTTAAGGCCTGCATTCTTAGAGAATTAAGCTTTTGTTAGGGTGTAAATGCTGCTATTTTTTTTGCGGAATAACAAAGGAGTTTGGAAATGTTTTTAACAAGGTTTTGGTTTAAAAAAGTATTATGCGCGATGGTGATAGTGTTGATTTTTTGCGGTTCAGCGTACGCTATAGATATGCAGACCCTCGATGCCCAGATTTTCGCCGAAGAGCACGCTAAAGAATTAGCCCGCGCAGAAACTAAAAATTATATACATCCGTGGGAGTTGGTAATGTCTTATAATACCTGTAAAAGTAATCTTGAAAAAGTAATGCCTGCCTTGCCGGCAGGCAGGGTTTGGTATGGCTTGAATTAAGATCGTGGCTGTAGCGTAAGATTAGAGGCCAAGAATTTAAGCCTTGCCAAAT
>JAUYEC010000155.1 GCA_030691585.1 Candidatus Omnitrophota bacterium | reverse complement strand
GCGCTATGACGGGAAGGGAGATCGTAACTTAAAAGGTTACGAAATAATCTATCAGCCCTTAAAAGAGACCTGGGAATTCATTCATCATCTGGCAGACAGTTGGAATATAAGAAACAAGGTTTATAAAAAGAGCGCCGGCAGGATAAGGCACCATAAGGATTTTAATAAGCTGAATAATAACCCGGGTAATATTCAGCGCATCCAATGGGCTCAACATTGGGATTTGCATCAAGAAATCGCTTCTTTACGGCACAAGAAGGACCCTGTTTACGTAAAGAATCTTGCCGAAGGAAGGCGCCGATTCTTCGCGGATCCGGAAAATTTGCGCAAGATAGGCTTGCGCATGAAAGCTATGAACCAGAAGAACTGGCAGGAGCCGGAGTATCGAGCGCAAATGAGCCGGTTTATTCGGGACTGCTGGGAAAGGCCGGATTACCGCAAAAGGATCACTGAGGCCGCGAGCAGGAATTTAAAAAAACGATGGAAGCAGCCGAAATTCAGAGATCTTCTTAGCAAATTGAAATCGGGGGAACTTAAGGAAAGATGGCAGCAGAAGGGTTATAGGGATTTTATCAGCGCAGTTACAAAAAAGATGTCGTTGCGTCTTTGGGCGGACCCTCAGCACCGTGAGCGTATCTCAAGATTAAGCAAAGAGCGCTGGGGTAACCCGGAATATCGCAAGGGGATGGTTGAGCAGTCAAGGGCATTATGGCTTAAGCCGGAGTTTCGTAATAAATATCCCCATGAACATTTTAGAGATGCGGCAAAGAAACTTTGGGAGAATGATGACACGCTGAAATTGCACAGGGAAAAGGCGAAGAAGCAGTGGCAAGATCCGGCGTTCCGCGCAAAGATCATCGCTGCTGTAGCGCAAAGCAACCGTAGGCGTTTGGCCGAAAATCCTGTTTTGATGCGTGAGCTGGCTGACAGAGCAGCGGTTTCTTTGAGGGGCAAATGGCAAGACCCGGCTTACAAAGAAAAAATCTTTAGAAGCAGGGTTATGGGTTTTATGCGCGAACTGATAAATACCGGCAGAGAAGCCACTCCTGAATTATATGAAAAGCTTAGGCAGTCCGGCACGCCGCGTTTAGGAAAGGCACTAGAACATTTTTCCGGGTTTGACGATCTTGTCGCCCAGACGAAAGAAAAACTTAATCACAAAGTTAAGATGGTGGAGCTGCTTCCGTATAAGGAAGATGTTTATGATTTAACCATAGAACCGTGGCATAATTTTGCTTTAGCCGGCGGGGTCTTTGTGCATAATTCTGTGGATGGGGATAGCGCGGCGGCTATGCGTTACACTGAAGCGCGCCTGGCCGCGGTTGCCGACGATATATTGGGCGATATAGATAAAGAAACGGTCGCTTTCGGGCCGAACTTTGACGCCTCTTTGAAAGAGCCGCTCTTGCTGCCGGCAGCACTCCCCAATCTCTTAGTCAATGGCTCCAGCGGTATTGCCGTAGGCATGGCGACAAACATCCCGCCGCACAATCTTAACGAAGTAGCCGACGCGATCATCCATCTTCTGGATAATCCCGGAGCCGAGATCAAGGATTTCTTGCGTTTTATCAAAGGCCCGGATTTTCCGACGGGCGGCGTTATTTGCGGCAGGGCCGGGATAAAGGACGCTTACAACACCGGCAGGGGTAAGCTTTTGGTACGCGCGCGCGCGGTTGTGGAGCGCCAGAAGAACGGCAAGGACATGATCGTGATCACCGAGATCCCTTATCAGGTGCAAAAATCCGGTCTTATCGAGAATATAGCCGCACTCGTAGAGGACAAAAAGATAGAAGGGATTTCCGATGTGCGCGACGAGTCCGACAGGGACGGCATGCGCATCGTGGTGGAATTAAAGCGCGACACCGAATCCCAGATCGTCTTAAACCAGCTCTTCAAGCACACGCAATTAGAATGCACTTTCGGTATTATTACGCTGGCGCTGGTGGATAACCGGCCGAGAGTTTTAAACTTACGCCAGGTCTTAGACGCCTACATTGAGCACCGCAAGGTGATCATTCGCAGGCGCACGCAGTTTGAACTGGATAAGGCCTTAAAGCGCGCGCATATATTAGAAGGATTAAAGATCGCCCTGCAGTTTATCGACCGCATCATTAAGACCATTAAGAGCTCCAAAAATACCCAGGACGCCAAAGAGCGTTTAATGAAGGAATTCGGGCTTTCCGAAATCCAGGCGCAGGCGATCTTGGAAATGCAGCTGCAGCGGCTGACCGCGCTTGAGCGCGATAAGATAGACGCCGAATACGCCGAACTCTTGAAGAAGATCGAATTATGCCGGGCGATACTGGCGTCGGAAAAAAAGATAGAAGGGATCATCAAGGAAGAGTTGGCCGCGCTCAAGGAAAAATACGGCGACGAACGCAGGACGGATATCGTAGGCGAAGTGGAAGACCTTGAGATAGAAGACCTGATCGCCGAGGAAGATGTGGTGGTGACAATAAGCCACGGCGGATACATCAAGCGCCTGCCGGTGAGCGCCTACCGCAAGCAAAAGCGCGGGGGCAGGGGGGCAACGGGCGCTGAAGTAAAAGAAGAAGATTTTATTGAGCATCTCTTTGTTGCCTCGACTAAAGATTATGTCCTGGTTTTTACCGATAAGGGCCAGGTGCATTGGTTAAAGGTTTACGAGATACCCCAGGCCAGCCGCGTCAGCAAGGGCAAGGCTATTGTGAATCTCTTGGAGGTGCCGGCCGGCTATAAGATCAGTTCTACTATCCCGGTAAAGGAATTTTCCGCGGACAAATACCTGGTTATGGTGACTAAAAACGGCCAGGTTAAAAAGACTAAGCTGGAAGCCTACAGTAACCCGCGCAAAGGCGGCATCATCGGCATTACGCTTGATCAAGACGACGAACTTATCGGTGTGGAGATGACCGATGGACACCAGGAATTATTGATCGGTACCCGCGGCGGCAAAGCCATAAAGTTTTCCGAAGCCAAGGTGCGCGACATGGGCAGGCAGGCGCATGGGGTGCGGGCGATCTCGCTGGAGAAGAAAGATGAAGTTATCGCGATGATCGTGGCGCAGAAGGGGACGTCTGTTTTGACTGTTACAGGACTGGGTTTTGCCAAGCGTTCGCCGGTAGAAGATTACCGTCTGACAAGCCGCGGCGGCAAAGGCATCATTAATATAAAGAGCACCGATAAAAATGGCGAGGCAGTGAGCCTCAAATCCGTCAGCGATAACGACGAGTTGATGGTGATCACCCACAACGGGATTTTTCTGCGCTGCGCCATAAAAGATATCCGCGAAACCGGCAGGTCCGCCCAGGGCGTGCGGCTTATTAAACTGCAGGATAAGGACCATGTTTCCTGCGTTGCCCCGGTGATCGCCGAAGAAGAAGAATAAGGTTTTGAAGAAAGTTTTGCGTCCCCATCGTCTAGCCTGGTCTAGGACAAGAGCTTTTTCCCGCCGCCTTCGTTTATGTGCCGGCGGCGGGATCCCGCCCGAGCACCTGATTAGATTGGCGGGACAAGCTCTCGACACATAATGTACTATGTATATATTTTAAAAAATCAAGATGGCGGGTATTATGTTGGAAGTTGCGGAAATTTAGAAGTAAGACTGAAGAGGCATAACCAAAACAGCGTTCGCTCTACGAAGCATAAGGGGCCTTTCACTATAGTTTATAAAGCGGGATTTAAGACTATAACCGAAGCACGCAAAAAAGAAAACGAAATTAAGAAACATAAAGATATCAACAGGTTTTTGAAAACGGCAACAGGTAGTTTGTCCCCATCGTCTAGTCTGGTCTAGGACAAGAGCTTTTCAAGCTCTCGACAGGGGTCCGAATCCCCTTGGGGACATAAATTTACTTGGTCTAGGACAAGAGCTTTTTCCCGCCGCCATCGTTTAGATGTCGGCGGCGGGATCCCGCCAGAGTTCCTAATTAGATTGGCGGGACAAGCTCTCGACAGGGGTCCGAATCCCCTTGGGGACCCTGTTTTTTATTTGGAGTAGAATAAAATAAGGGCGGAACAATGGAAAAAATTGCAGGTATTAGTTTTATTGACAAATTTATAAATAAAAATGGTTTACCGTGGTGCATAAAATGTGTCGGGTATATTCTCATCGTATCGGGGTGTTTCGGATTAATTATCCATATTACTTTTCCGCTCTGGAAAGAACAACTTCTTTCTAAGTGGCGGAATGATAATTTACCTCTACTACTTCCTTTATGTGCGCATTACTCAGCACTTCTTTTAGCCCCACTAAAATTAATTACAGGTATAGGATTATTGAGGTTTAGGCAGTGGGGGAGAATATTGTTTGTATTTATTTCTGCATATTCTGGTGTTGAAATCATAGCTACTTTACTATACAAAGCGTTAGTCATACTTCCAAGATACAATAAGACTTATACTTATAGTGCTTTATTTGGGGCTGTCGTTGGTTTATTTGTAGCGTTTACTGCAATTCGTATCTTTGTTCACCCCAAAGTAAAGGAGCAGTTTAAGTAACTAGAGCCAATTCTTGATATGGTTTCACAAAGGACCCAGTAATCAGCGAGGAATTACCTCTCTGAATCACAGAATTTGGTATATATTAAGGCAGTTGATACATCAAGTGTTATTTGAGGGGTAGAGAGGTTCCTCCTCGGCTCATACGGGAGGGATATATAATTTTTCCGCCTAATGCGCTATAGAATACCGGTGATTTCCGCTCTTGTCCTGGGCGTTGGCGCCATCATTGCCGCCGAGTTTTCCATTCCCACGCTTTTCGGCGCCGACGGCTACCTGCATATCCGCATGGCCGAATTTTTAAGGCTTTACGGGATGCGCTATGATTTCCACTGGGCCAGATTTTCCTCCTTTACCCATCATTTCGCGGACAAAGATTTCCTCTATCACGTTTTGCTCATCCCCTTTACCTTTTTACCGAACATATTCCTGGGCGCCAAGATCTCCGCGGCCCTATGCGCCTCAGCGCTATTTATTGTTTTTTGGTTAATGCTGCGGCGTTATTGTCAATTGAAGCCGTTGGTGGTTGCCTCTCTGGTAATGTTTTTTTGCTCGGCGGTGTTTTTAGACGCCATCCTTGAGGCCAGGAACATGACTTTGGTCATCATCCTGACCATGCTGTTTGTGCATTGGCTGATCCGTAAGAGATATCGCCTGCTTTTTTTTGTGACGCTGGTTTACACCTTATCCCATGTCTCCGGGCCGTACCTTCTGCTTTTCGCGTTTTTGGCAGAAGGAGTGCGTTTCCTTAACGACCGCGATTTTTCCTGGCGAACGATCGCGGCAGTAACACTCGGCCTTGTCCTGGGATTTCTGGTCCACCCGAACTTTCCTAATAACCTCCTGGTTTTTTATTTAAACGGCATCCTGGTGCCGATCTTCGCCCTGAAATGGGGGCTGGAGCTGGGCGCGGAATTTTTTCCTTTAAGCACCAGGGAATTTGTCTTGGGCTATCCGTTTATTTTTCTCGCGATGCTCGCGCTTATTGTTATCGGCCTGGGGCAGAAAAAAAAGACCAGTACCGCGATCCAGATCTGGGCGGTGATTGCCGGCTATTTTTTTGTTTTCTCGTTTTTCTCCCGGCGTTACCTGATTCATGCCTATCCTTTAGTCTTGATCGTTGCAGCCGGGTATATTTCTGAATGGTGGCAGTCGCAGGCAAGAGCCTCATTTTCAAGTTTAGGCAAATGGGTGCGCTGCGGCCTGGCCGCCATAGCGATTGTCGTCCTGGCGGGCGCTCTATTCAGCGCGTATCGTGATTTCCGCGAACGCACCGCCGGCGAGACGATCTATAACCAGCACTTCGAGGGGGTAGGCAGATGGATGGCGGCAAATGTTCCTGCCGGCGAGGTGGTCTTTCACACCAACTGGTCGGATTCGCAATACCTGATCGGCCTAAATCCCAAGAATGATTATTTTGTCACGCTGGACCCGATCTATATGTACTGGCAGGATCCCGTAAAATATAAGATCTATCGGAATCTTGCTTTTGGAGGGGCCAGCGATCCCTATGCCGTGCTCAAGGACGAATTCGGCGTTACTTACGGCTATGCAGGGAAAAATTATTTTTCCGGGCTGATCAACCAGATCCGGCGGGATTTGCGCTTTGAAATATTGGGCGAAGACGGGCTCGGCGTCGTCTTTAAATTAAAGTAGGGACAGGTTTAAAACCTGTCCCTACAATAGCTTTGAGGG
>JAUYEC010000135.1 GCA_030691585.1 Candidatus Omnitrophota bacterium | reverse complement strand
AACTTGAAGCGGAGCGCAAGCGCCAGGAAAAGGAACAGGAATCCCAAATGCGGGATTTGGAAACGCAGGTAAAATAAAATTATGTACTGTAGGGACAGGTTTAAAACCTGTCCCTACAGTAGTATTATCAAAACATATGTTGTTTATGCCTACATACATTTACAAAGCCCGAGACACCGGGGGCAATCTGGTGCAGAATAAACTTGAGGCCGGCAATGAAGCAGAGGCGGCCGCGCGCATCGCTGAATTGGGGTTAACCCCTATAACCATCGCCGTTGAAGCCGCGAGTGCCAGGATAAAATCCGTATTTGCTCCGCGCCTGCGCAAGGTCTCCCGGCAGGAGATGCTTATCTTTACCCGGGAGCTGGCGACGCTGATCTCTACGGGCATACCCTTGATACAAGCTCTGCAGAGCGTCGCGGATCACGCCGCCAACGTCAGATTCGCTCAAATACTCAACGAAATTGTCGTTTCCATAAAGGGAGGTTCCAGCTTTTCCGCAGCGCTCTCCCGCTATCCCGAAATCTTCAACAACCTCTATGTCAGCCTGGTAAAAGTCGGCGAGGCCGGCGGCCTGCTGGACAAGGTCCTCCTGCGCCTTGCGGAACTGGGCACCCAGGATATTGACCTGCGCAGCCGCGTGCGCTCCGTGCTTATTTATCCGGCGGTCCTGGCGCTGATAGCGTTTGTGATCGTCAATTTCGTTCTTATCGGCGTCCTGCCCAAGTTTGTCACAGTTTTTGAGGCCTCTCAGGCAAAACTGCCCATACCGACGCAGATATTACTTGGCGCAAGCGGCCTTTTAAGAAATTACTGGTGGGCCCTGATCATCGGGGTAGTCGTAGCGCTCAATATATTCGGTTCCTATTATCGCAATACTAAAGGAAGATTACAGTTTGATGCCCTTATTTTGCGTATGCCGCTGTTCGGGCCGTTGATCCTTAAGGTAATGGTTACGCGTTTTGCGCGTTCAATATCAGCGCTGACTAAATCCGGCATCCCGATCCTGGAGGCGCTGGGCGTTGTAGAAGGCACAGTATCTAACATGGCTTTGCAGAAGGTCATCGGTAATGTCCGGGTCGCTATATCGCGCGGCCAGAGCCTGACCGAGCCCTTTGCCGCTTCCGGGCTGTTTCCGCCGATGGTCATACAGCTGATAAACACCGGCGAGCGCAGCGGAAAGATCGACGCGATGTTTGAGCAGATAGCATCCTTCTATGAGCCGGATATTGAGTTTACCATTCGCAACCTGACGAGTTTATTGGAGCCGATAATGCTTCTGGGCATGGGCCTTGTGGTGGCTTTCATAGCTTTGTCGGTCCTGATGCCGATTTTCAATTTGATAAGTGTCGTGAGGAGATAATAAAAAAAGGGGACAGCGACTTTTTTCCCCGTCGCTGTTAGCAAGCGTGAAAAAAAGTCGCTGTCCCCTTTTTTCAAATAAGGAGATTATATGAAGAAAATAGGCTTTACATTGCTCGAACTACTGATCGTTATTTCCATCATCGCGATCCTAGCGGCGACCATTGTGCCTAACTTTATCGGTTTTGATACCGAAGCGCGGCTGTCGGCGACAACCACTAATCTTGGCACTCTGCGCACGCGCATAGCGCTTTACCGCGCCAAAGAAGGCGAATACCCTGTGTCTCTGGGCGACCTGTTGAGCAAGACCTACGAAGATATGGGCGTTCAGCAGGCGTTTTTGGAAAAGATGCCTGTGGAGATGATCTCTACAAAATCCGGCGCGGGCATGTTTGAAGATACGGATAGCACTCATGATCCTTCCGGTAAAGGCGGATGGGCCTATATCAAGGATAAAGCCAAAGTCATAGTCAATATTACCGAGCCACTGGATAACAAATGGGGCAAGGCAAAAGGCGAGACACCGTCTGAATGGTAAAAAAAGGGGACAGCGACTTTTTTCACCGTCGCTGTTAGCAAGCGTGAAAAAAAGTCGCTGTCCCCTTTTCTACAGAATATACTGATGAGAAAATATCAAAACGGCGCGATATTACTTATCGTCCTGATCGTCGTCCTGACGATATCTTTGTTGGGGATGACGCTGGTGGCGCTTTACTATAATGTTTTAACCACGAGCCAAATTGAGCTTTACCGCGCCCAGGCATTGTATCTGGCCGAAGCCGGTATTGCCCAGGCGATCAGCAACTTAAGGAAAGAAGCTGAATCTCCGCCTGTGGCCGCTATTATTATGAATGAGTCGCTTAAGCAGATAGTGGCGCGCACCAATCTCGGCGGAGGGTATTACGAGGTTTTTGGAAATATCCTGGACCAGGTGCTGGTCTCTACCGGTTCAAGCCATGGCGTGAACCGGACAATACAGTTGAAATACAGCGCGTTTTAAAAAAAGGGGACAGCGACTTTTTTCCCCGTCGCTGTTAGCAAGCGTGAAAAAAAGTCGCTGTCCCCTTTTTACGATAAATGACGAAAAAAGGTTTTACCTACATTGAAGTCATGATCACCCTGGCGGTGCTGGCGGTTTTGTTTGTCCCGATGATGCGCCTGTTTTCCTATGGCGTGGGCTCATCCGCTATCACCGGCGAGATGATCACCGCGGTAAGCCTTGCCCGCTGGGAAATGGAACGGGTCAAGAACCTTAATATTGCCACGGCCGCGATGCAGGCGTTAGGTGAAGTCTGGACGCCGGCCAAAGATGATCCGCCGCTGGAGATGGATAATACTAAGTGGCGCATAGTCCGCCGTGTCTCAGGAGGCGATCCCTTGCAGGTAATGGTGGATGTTTACATGGATGGCAATATGAAAAAACCCGTGGCGTCGTTAGTTACATTGCTTACGGATTCGGTATGGGTGAAGGAGAGAGGGACGTAGGATGTTACGAAAAAAAGGGGACAGCGACTTTTTTTCACGCGTCGTTGTCTCGAATAAAAAAAAGTCGCTGTCCCCTTTTTTAAAAGGTTTCACCTTAATAGAACTTGTTATCGCAATAGCCGTATCTTCTATGATAGCCGGAGCATTATATCTTAGTTTAAAGACTGCTTTTGACAGCTGGGAAATAGCGCAGGACCGGCTCATTCTCCAGCAGGTTTCGTCAAATCTGATGGAGGCTATTAGCGAGGGCCCCCCGGGTGAATACGGCCTGCGTGACTGCCTGGAGGTGATCGATGGCTCAAATGATTATCTCAGCGTGGTCATGCCCTGGACCGATGACACCCACGCCGTGTATACTGGTATATATACATATTCCTTAAATAAGCACCTTTTGCCCGGCACCAGCAGCCCGCTGGCCGAGGCGCTCATGCCCGGGCAGAGCCGCTACCGTGTTGTGCCGATACGCCTGGTGGACCCGGGTAAGACCGAAGATTATCCTAAGGTTTTTATCAGGGAATATATCCCGGCCGGGACACAATTGCGTTTTACCTTTCATCCCAATTACAAACAGGATGGGGATGTTGTAACGACTTACCGTTATGAAAGCGGCGAGCAGGCGGTATATGTGGAAGACTCTACAGGCAGGCGCAATATTTCCGCCAATCCCTTTGGCGTCAAGATAAGCGAGTTCCAGATAAATTATTTCAATAATACCAACACAGAGCTTGGCCATGATGGCTCTATCTCTAATGATGATATTCCTTATGCCACGGCCGTGGAGATCAATTTCGCCGCCACCAGCAGGAGCAAAAACACGCGCCATTCAAAAAGCTTTGTTTCCATGCGCAACGCGCCGTGGAAATCCGGGAACATTATTTTAAAAGAAGGCAAGCGTTTCGCGATCCCCAATTCCACAAATATTAAGGCCCTGACCGTGACCAACCTCTGGGGCATTGATAATAAGCAGGTGCTGATGCTTGAGGCGAAAAGTTCCACGCATAAGAGCTGGGTGCTGACAATAAATTTTTCCAAGGCCAGCAGTTTAAGCAGCCCGTTGATCGAAACATACACCATTGAGTACCCCGAAGGCAACAAGGTCTATGCCGATTCACCGCGCACGCCGGTAGAGGCTAATCTTAACCTGTTGACGCTTGGCCCGGCCGGAATGTATGATTACGACAATGACCTGTTTAATGATGTGGTGGATCTAGACGGTGAAGTAGAACTTGAAGTCAAGAGGATGGATATTACAGGCGCGGCATTATTTGTGAAGCCATGAGAAAAAGGGGACAGCGACTTTTTTTATTCAGTGGGGACAGCCATTTTTTTTCTTTGAAAAAAAATGGCTGTCCCCTTTTTCCCCTTTTTCTTTTAATTTTTGTTTCTTCCGCGGCCTATGCCGCCGACATCCAATGGACCGGCAAAGACAACACCAGCTCTTGGGATGATTACCTCAACTGGTTTCCGGAAACAGTTCCGACGACAGGGGATAACGTGATCATTGATACTGCCGGTGCGGATGTGGTCCTGGGGCAGACTTATAATGTAAAGAGCCTCAGGGTCGGCGAGCACAACACGGCAAGTTTAACTATAGAAAATTTTACTTACGGAACAATTACGCCGGAGAATTTGACGGACAACGCGATCTACATCGGAAAAAACGGAACGCTTAACCTGTCGGGCCCCGCCGGGGTAACCACCGTAAAGGGCACTCTGGCAATAAGTAACGTCGTCGGAGTAGCGGAGCCGTCGTTTATGTTAAAGGTTGAGTAAATATGGGGATAGCCATTTTTTTTAGCAATTGGGGACAGGCATTTTTTCTCGGTGGGGACAGGCATTTTTTAGTTGTGTTTGGGGACAGGCATTTTTTTCTTTTAGAAAAAAATGCCTGTCCCCACCGAGAAAAAATGCCTGTCCCCTATTTTAGAAATAATTTTATTTTCTCTTTACAAAATAAATAATTGTTG
>JAUYEC010000124.1 GCA_030691585.1 Candidatus Omnitrophota bacterium | reverse complement strand
GGCTATGCCTATAGAATAACAGAAGTTAGAGCAAAAATGCAAGTGAAATTTTAACGCAACGCATTGAAATTACGTAAGTTGCGCATTTACAAAAGTTACATAAAGACAGTTTTTAAAAATAATCTGGAAGAAAAATATTTTCTAACAAAGTACTGATACTAACCTACTTGCACGCGCAGGATTAGAGTGCTGCGAGGGTAAATTTAGATTATATGAAATTAGAAGAGAAAAATAAGGCAAGGCAGTTACGGCAGGGTGGGTTTTCGCTGAAGCAAATCGCGGCGGCCCTGGATGTATCTAAGGGTTCTGTGAGCGGCTGGGTGCGCGATATTGAGTTATCGGCTGATTTATTAGGAAATATAGATGATCAGCGGCGCCTGGCAAGGGAACGCGCTCGGATAACCCGCCTTTCCAATATAGCCGACAAAAATAGAGAGATATCTCTAAAGTGCAAAGAAGAGATCCTGCCTGTATCTAATAGGGATTTATGGATGTCCGGGCTAATGCTTTATGCCGGAGAAGGTTATAAGTCTAAGATGGTTTCTAACCAGCGCGTTGAATTGGCGAATTCCGATCCGGACATATTGCGCTTGTTTATAAGTTTTCTCTTGAGCGTTTGTTCTGTGCCTAAGAATAAGATTATTATGCGCCTTATGCTCTATGAAGACATAGACTTAAAAGAAGCGCATAAATACTGGTCGGAACAATTAGACATACCAGAAAGTCAATTCCGTAAATCTTTTATAAAACAGAGTTTTAGAGATATAGAGAATAGGCATCTTAGGCGCTCAGAATACGGCACTGCCCATGTGCATGTTTATGATGTGGTCCTGTACCGGAAAATAATGGGTTGGATTAACGCGATTTACGAGTATAATAATTTAAATTTTAACAAGGCGTAAGCGGGGCGTGGCTCAGTTTGGCTAGAGCGCTTGCTTCGGGAGCAAGAGGTCGACAGTTCAAATCTGTCCGCCCCGATTTATATTTATGCAGAAACAGGTACAAGTATTTTATTCGGGAAGGGTGCAGGGGGTGGGTTTTCGTTTTACCGCCGTCTCACTTGCCGAGAAAAGCGGCGTTAAGGGCTTTGTCAGGAATTTAGATGACGGCAGGGTAGAGGTCCTGGCAGAAGCCGAAGAAAAAAATTTAGAGGATTTTCTAGCTCAGGTCAGCAGGGAATTTTCCAGTTACATAAGCGACGCGCAAGTATCCTGGAGCGAGCCGGGCGGTAAATTTAAACAATTTGAAATTAGATTTTAAAGATGCCGGAAGAAATCAAAAAGAAGATAGAGGCCTTACGGCAGGAGATCCGGCGGCACGATTATAATTATTACGTTCTAAGCCAGCCGGAGATCTCGGATAAAGAGTACGACGAGCTGATGCGCGCCCTGCGCCAACTCGAAGCTGAACATCCCCGCTACATTACCCCGGATTCACCCAGCCAGCGTGTCGCAGGTAGTGTCTTAGAAGGTTTTACTACGGTCAAGCACCGGCAGAAAATGCTTTCGCTTGAGAACACCTATTCTTTTGATGAGTTGAAAGACTGGGTGGAGCGCGTGCACAAAGGATTGGCCGGGGCCTCCAAGGTAGAATACGTTGCCGAATTAAAAATTGACGGGGTAAGCGCGTCCCTTACTTATCAATCAGGGTCTTTGGTATCCGGGGTCACCCGCGGCGACGGAGAAACCGGTGAAGACGTAACCCTTAATATAAAGACCATCGGCGCCATTCCGCTTGTCCTTTTAGGCAAAGACCTTCCGGATTTAATTGAGATCCGCGGTGAAGTCTATATGGAGCGTAAGGAATTTGACGCGTTGAACATTGAAAAAGAAGGGGCCGGCGAAGTCCTCTTTGCTAATCCCCGCAACGCCGCCAGCGGATCGCTCAAGCTCCTGGATATCGCCCTGATGCGATCCCGGCGCCTGAATTTTTTCGCGCACTCCCTGGGAGAATACAAAGGCACGGATCTTACGACGCATTGGGATTTTCTCCGGCGCTTGAAGCTTTGGGGCCTGCGCATTAATCCTGAATCCCGCCTTTGCCGTAATCTTGAGGAAGTGCTGGATTATTGCGCTGCCTGGCAGCAAAAAAGAGACAAGCTGCCTTATGAGATCGACGGTGTGGTGGTCAAACTTAATGACATCCAGCAGCATAAACGGCTGGGCACTACCCAAAAAAGCCCGCGCTGGGCCATTGCCTATAAATTTCCCGCGCGCCAGGCCACAACTATCCTGCGTAATATTAAATTACAGGTGGGCAGGACCGGTGTGATTACTCCGGTGGCCGAGCTTGATCCGGTTGAATGCGCTGGTGTAGTCATCAAGAATGCCACCCTGCATAATTTTGACGAGATCCGGCGCCTGAAAATAAAAGTCGGCGACCGCATTCTTATAGAGCGGGCAGGTGATGTCATCCCCAAGGTAGTCAAAGTCACCGAGCATACAGGCAAAATTAATTTTGCCATTCCCAGGGCCTGCCCTGAATGCCGCGGTAAAGTAATCAAAGAAAAAGAAGAAGACGTGGCTTTCCGTTGTATTAATCCTTTATGCCCGGCTCAACTGGAGCGCAGCCTGGAGCATTTTGCTTCCCGCGGAGCAATGGATATTGAAGGCATGGGAGAAGCAGTAGTAGAGCAGTTGGTGCGGCTTAAAATCGCGCGTGATTTCGCCGACATCTATAAATTAAAGGCCGCAGACTTGGCGAAGTTGGAATTATTCAAGGAAAAAAAGATCAATAACCTGCTTGCAGCCATAGAGAAGAGCAAAAAACAGCCTCTTTCGCGCCTGATCTTTGCCTTGGGTATCCGTCACGTAGGAGTTAAGGCGGCTTATGTTCTGGCCAGGCGTTTTGGGAGCCTGGAAAAACTGGAATCCGCCAAGCTTGAAGAATTGGATAAGATCTATGAAGTCGGCTCGGTCGTCGCCCGCTCTATCGTGGATTTTTTTTCCCAGCCCCGCATAAAAGACCTGGCCGCGCGTTTAAAAAAAGAGGGTCTGAATTTTAAAGAATCCGCGGCCGCGGTAAAGCGCACCGCCCTTAGCGGCAAAAGCGTTGTTTTTACCGGAGAGCTCAAGGATTACAGCCGCCTGCAGGCGCAGGAAGCGGCGCGCGCGGCGGGGGCGGATCCGTCAGCGGATGTAAGTAAGAACACGGATTTTGTGATCGCGGGAAGCAACCCCGGCTCTAAATACGATAAAGCCAAAAAACTCGGGGTCAAGGTCATCAGCGAAGAAGAATTCAAGGGGATGATAAAGTGAAAGTCAAAACACAAAAATTAAAACTTTTTTTGAAACTTTTTCCTTTTTTCTTTTTCCTTTTTACTTTTCTTGGTTGCGACGCCTTTGTGCGCAAATTCACCCGTAAGCCAAAAGGAGAACCCCGGCGCGTAGAACAGGTGGTGGAGCCGCAGGTTTATATGCCGCCTGCCGCGCGCGAGCAGTACCGCGATTTTCTTTTGTATTGGCAATCCGAGCAGGACGAGTTGATCAATGCCCTTGTCACCAAGAGCAGCCAGAAAAAACAGTTGAGCTGCGCAAAAGGAGCGTTAAAGAATTTGAATAACCTGCGGCCGCTGCTAACTGCCGCCAAACAAAAAAAGCTGGATATTTTTATCGCTGACCTGGAAGCTTTAAAAAGCGCCATTGAAAAAGATCCTTACTCTAATAACGCCGCCAATAACGCGCGCTCTGCCGAACATATAAGGCGGCTGCTGCCTAAAGAATTTTCATTAAATAAAGTATCCGCGGACATAGTCTCCGGCGGAGAAGTGAAATGATTTTAGAGACCCTTTGCCTCGGCCCGCTTGAGACTAATTGCTATATCCTGGCCGCAGGCGTTAATTCATCTGCTCTTATTATTGATCCGGGGGACCAAGCGCGCAAAATCAAGGCGGTATTAGAGCGGTATCACCTGCATCCGGCTGCAGTGGTCAACACGCACGGCCATTATGACCATATCGGATGCGACGACAAATTCGGCGTGCCGGTCTATGTGCACATTGATGATCTGGCTTTGTTGATTGATCCCAGCCAGAATCTCTCTTCAGTGTTTTCGCTTGGGTACACGGTCAAGTCTGAAATCAAAACCGTGAAAGAGGGCGATGTGATTAAAGTTGCGGGTATTGCTTTAAAAGTGATACATCTTCCGGGGCATACTCCCGGAGGAATGGGTTTACTTTTAGAGGGGAGCACGGAAAAGATCCTCTTCACCGGAGACGCCCTGTTTTGCGGTGGTGTCGGCAGGTCGGACCTGGCCGGAGGCGACGGTGAATTGCTCATCCGCTCCATAAAAGAAAAATTGCTGGTTTTGGACCCGGATACAGTGATCTATCCGGGGCACGGGCCCAGTTCTACTATTGGCCGTGAAAAAGAGTACAACGAATTCCTGCAATAGCGTAGGGGTGGGTTTCCTGCCTGCCGGCAGGCGGGCAAACCCGCCCCTACAGATACTAACGACGAAATACGAACGACCCCTCGACTTCGCTCGGGGTAAACGGACGACGAATATATGAAAGAATTGATCGAGCCATTCCTGGATTACCTTTCCGTGGAGCGCGGACTTTCCAAAAATACCGTGGTCTCTTACCGGCGCGACCTGGTTTCCTACCTGGACTTTTTGGGCAATAGCCGTATTGTGGCGTTGTCCTCGGCGACCAGGAACGATATCGGAAATTTCATGCTTCAACAAAAAGATAAAGGCATTGCCGCTAACTCCATCGCCAGGCGGTTGGCCGCGGTAAGGATGTTCCATCGTTTCCTGCTCAGCGAGAGGATATTAAAGAATGACCCCACAAGCCTGATTGAATCTCCTAAGTTATCCAAAAAGATACCCGAGGCGCTTTCGGTTAATGAAGTAGAGGCGCTGCTTTCCGCGCCCGGCGGCCGGGACAAGCAGGGCATCAGGGATAAAGCCATACTGGAATTATTTTATGCTACGGGTATGCGTGTATCAGAAGTCGTTGAGCTTAGGCTTGATTCGGTAAACTTAGACGTTGGTTTCTTACGCTGCATCGGCAAGGGCAATAAAGAGCGCGTAGTGCCTGTAGGCAGGAAGGCCATAGAGAGCGTAAAAAAATACCTGCAGTCAAGCCGCAGTGTTTTCCTGGGAAAGAAAGAATCGGAATATTTATTTGTCAGCCGGCTGGGCAAGAAAATTTCGCGGCAATCCCTCTGGAAGTTGATCAAGGGTTACGCCCGCGACGCAGGGATCAAAAAGCCGATGCGGCCGCATATCCTCAGGCATTCTTTTGCCACTCATCTCCTGGAGAGAGGGGCGGACCTGCGTTCGGTCCAGGAGATGCTCGGGCACGCTAATATTTCTACGACGCAGATCTACACGCACATAAATAAGGACAGGCTGAAGTCAATACACAGGATGTTTCATCCGCGTCCGTAGTATTAATGTAGGGGCGGGTTTCAAACCCGCCCCTACAAAAAGATTATCGTAAAAATGAAAAAATATCTGGAGAAGTTGCCGCAGGAGATGCGCGGGCTGATAAAGTTGGTCGGTGATGTTGCCGCCCAAAAAAATATGCGGGTGTATCTTGTGGGCGGGTTTGTGCGCGACCTGCTCTTGGGCGCCACGAATCTGGACCTGGATGTCGTGGTGGAAGGGGACGGGATCAGCTTTGCAGAGGATGTTGCCGCTGAATTGGGCTCAAAGCTCATCCGTCATCACGCCTTTGGTACCGCTACGATTGTTTCCGGGCATCATTTAAAGATTGACGTGGCCACGGCCAGAAAAGAGGCTTACGCAAGCCCCGCTCAATTGCCTGTGGTGCAACCCGGCAGCCTTAAGGACGACCTGTTCAGGCGCGATTTTACCATCAATGCCATGGCCGTGGACATAAACCCAAACGATTTCGGCAGGCTCATTGATTTCTACGGCGGGATAAGCGACCTGAAAAACAAAAAAGTGCGCGTATTGCATGATCTTAGTTTTTTTGATGACCCCACGCGTATCCTGCGGGCGGTGCGTTTTGAACAAAGGTATGGTTTTCATATTGAACCCCGAACCCTTAAGCGCCTTAAAGGCGCAGCCAAGCGCGGGATGCTCGAAGCCGTTGAGCCGCAGAGGATGCGCGATGAATTGATCCTGATGTTAAAAGAGAAAGAGCCAATTAAGGCGCTGGAGCGTTTGCATAGGATTGGCGGCTTGGCTTTCATTAAAAAAGGATTAAAGTTTACAAATAAAACACGCGCGTTGCTTAACGCGGTAAAAAAAGAGATCGCCTGGTTTGGAAAAAATTTCCCGCACCGCAGGCGCCTGGATAAGTGGCTGATGTATTTTATGGCGTTGATAGATGCGTTGAGCGTCAAGGATACTGAAAATATTTGCGCCAGATTCGCTTTTTGTAAAGGCGAAACAAAAAGGATGGCCTGTTTTAAGCGGCTCAGGCCCGCTTTTTTCCGCGCGCTTTCAACTGCGGGCCTCAAGCCGTCTAGAATATTTTCATTGCTTGAGCCCCTGCCTTATGAAGTCATCCTTTTAGCCAAGGCGAAATTTAAATTCCCTGCACTGCAGCTGCATATAAGCGGATTTTTCCGCATCTATAACGGCACAAGGATCCAGGTCACAGGTTGTGACCTGCAGAAAATGGGCTGTTTGCCCGGGCCGCATTACCAAGAGATCCTTAAAAAAATCCTGCGCGCCAAACTTGACGGCCGGGCAGTTTCCCGGCAAGAAGAATTGTCACTGGCCTGCGAGATCATACATAGGCAACGGCTATAATCGTTGCCCATGTAGGGGCGGGTTTTAAACCCGCCCCTACAGAATATGGAGAAGCAATATGTCCAGACAAGAAAGAGTAAGCGAAGCAATTAAAAAAGAAGTGAGCCTGATCGTGCACGATAAATTAAATGACCCGCGGCTGGGCTTTGTGACCATTATCAGCGTTGAGATAACCAAGGACCTGCGCAACGCCAAAGTTTTTTTTAGTGTCCTGGGCGGTCCCGAAGATTGCAAAAAAACGCAGGCGGCCCTGGATTCTGCTCAAGGCCTGATCCGCAGCCTGGTCTCCCAGAGGCTGGGGTTGAGGTTTGCCCCGGAGATAATCTTCAGGCAGGACCGCTCCAGTGAATACAGCGTCAGGATCGAAGAAGTCATAAATGAAATAAAAGCGCTTGAGAATGCCGCCCCGGCCGAAGAGGCCACGAAAAAGAAAACTAAAAAAAGAAAGGAAAAGCGGGATGAGCCTAAAAAGAATAGCCGCCGCCCTAAGAGAAAGAAATAATTTTTTGATCTCTTGCCACACCAGCCCCGAAGGCGACGCCTTGGGCGCTGAACTGGCCGTGAGTATCGCTCTAAAAAAAATGGGCAAGCGCGCCTTTATCGTCAACGATGATCCCGTGCCGCCGGAATATGTTTTTATGCCCGGAGTGGAGAATATTTTGAGGTATAAGCCAAAGAGCCCGGAGTTTGATTGTTTTGTGGTCGTGGATTGCGCGGACTTGAAGCGTACTGGTGAAGTGTACCGGCTTATTGATAACCAGCCGGTCATAAACATCGACCATCACATCAGTAACGATAAATTCGGCAGCGTAAACTGGGTTGAGCCGTATTCCTCTTCCACCTGCGAAATGATCTGGCATTTGTATAAGAGGCTGTCCATTCCTATTGATAGGGAGGCGGCGATTTGTTTGTATACCGGGATAATGTCTGATACCGGATCATTCCGTTACGCCAATACTACCGTGGCCGCCCACGTTGCCGCGGCTGATCTGATCCGGCGGGGCGCTTCGGTGACACAGGCCTACCGCGGCATTTACGAAAATATACCCTGCCGCGACGCCAAGTTTCTGGTGCGGGTGTTATCGGATATGCATTGCGATGAAAAAGGCAAGGTTATCTGGTTCCAGTTGAAGCACAACGCTTTGAAGAATAAAAAATTATCTTTTGACCTCACCGAGGAGCTGCTGAGTTTCGGCCGCGCCGTTAAAGGCGCTGAGGTGGCACTCTTATTCAAGGAAAACCTCGGCGAGAAAAACGAGGTGCGCATCAATTTCCGTTCACAGGGCAAGGTTGACGTAAACGCGATCGCCGCGTTCTTTGGCGGAGGGGGGCACAAGAACGCAAGTGGGGCGACGGTCCGCGGCAGGATAGACGACATCCGCAAAAAAGTTCTCGTCAAGGTCCGCCGGGCGCTGCGATAGGGGGGACGTTCCCCGAAGTACCACCCTTTGTAATCCTAAGTCATTGAGAATCAAATAGATAAAATAGGGATTTGTAAAAATACTTACTGCATAACACATTGCAAATTAAATGCTTAGAGCATGAAAGGGTGGTACCTGGGGGAACGTCCCCCGTGTCTAATAATATGATCATCATTCACGGAATAAATAAAATCAGGAAGTTTCGCAAGCCGGTGCTGGCGATAGGGGTGTTTGACGGCGTGCATCGCGGCCATGAGAAGATACTGCGCGCTGTCGCTAATAAGGCCGAGAGAATCGGCGGCACGGCCATGGCGATGACGTTCTGGCCGCACCCGCAGGATGCGGGACATCTCTATTCCCTCGAACATCGGCTTCGGCTGATCGCCGGATGCGGCATTAAAGTCTGCGTTGTCGTAGGTTTTAACAAGCGCTTTGCCGCAACCAGCGCCGAGTATTTTATTAAGCGCATCCTGGCTGATTTGATCCGTCCGGCATACGTTTATGTCGGAGGAAATTTCAATTTCGGCAGGGGAGGCCGGGGCGATTACCGGATGCTCGAGGAATTAGCCGGCGCGTATCGCTTCGGAGTAAAAGTATTCGGCGTGCTTAAAGCAGGCGGCAGGCCGGTGAGCAGCACGCATATCCGCGCCTTGATCAGAGGCGGAAAACTCTTTGCCGCAAGTTCTTTACTTGGCCGGCCGGTGAGCGTTTTGGGAACGGTAGTAAGGGGCAGGGCGCTGGGTTCAAAATTAGGGTTTCCTACCGCTAACATCAATCCCCATCATGAAATAATCCCGCCGTCGGGAGTATACGCGGTGCAAGTGTTTATCGGCGATAAGATTTATCGCGGCGTATGTAACATCGGCAGAAAACCGACATTTAATCCACAAGAGAATTTTTGCCCGCGGCAAGAATCCCGCGAAGATATAGAAGTCTATATTTTTGATTTTAAAAAGAATATCTATGGTAGATATATAGAGGTCCGTTTCATTAAAAGGATCCGCAACGAAAAAAAATACGCTTCCATCCCGCAGCTGGCCGCTCAGATAAAAAGAGACGCAATTGCTGCCCGCCGCCTGTTTTGCCCCCACTAACACACCCCAATATATAGTTATCCTCCCGTTTTAAGCCACTACTAATTGATTTAAATCAGCTTAGGAAAATATTTTTCTTGACAAAATGGCCCGCTTTCACTATACTCAGGTTACTCTGTGGGTCAAAGTGGAGTGAAGTGGGAGGGTACTAAACTGTGTTTTACGGCGAATTTTCGCATTCCATAGATCGTAAGGGCCGTTTGATCATGCCGGCCAAATTCAGGGAAGCGGCCAAGGCGAATTTTATAGAAAAGTTTTTTCTTACTCGCGGCCTGGATAAATGCTTGTTCATGTTTTCGGAAGAAGAGTGGCGCTCGCAGGAAAATAAATTTAAAGCGCTGTCTTTTACCAAACAGCAGGCGCGCACCTTCAACCGTCTTTATTTCTCGGGCGCGATGGACGCAACAGCCGACAGGCAGGGCAGGATACTCTTGCCGCAGTATCTCAAGGATTTTGCCGGCATAAAAAAAGACGTGGTCATCGTCGGCGTTTCCAACAGGATCGAGATCTGGGCCAAGGACCTGTGGCTCGAGTTTTACGGAAATTCCCGGCAGTCTTACGAAGAGATCGCCGAGAAAATGATACAAGAAGTATAGATAACCATTATTGACCGTAGGGACAGGTTTAAAACCTGTCCCTACATAAGAGATTGTTGAAAAGTTGGCAAGAAAATTTCATATACCCGTCATGTTGGAAGAAGTTTTGGACTATCTTAATTTAAGCCCTGGTAAAGTAATTGTTGACGCTACAGCCGGAACAGGCGGCCACTCTCAGGCAATACTGGAGAGGATAACTCCGGGCGGAAGGCTTATCGCCATTGACCGCGACGAAGAATCGCTGAAGGTCTGCCGCGACAGGTTGAAGGACTTTGAAGCCTCCTGCGATTTTATTCACGGCAATTTCGCGGACTTGGATGTTTTCTTAAAAAGGCTGGGCACAAAAAAAATAGACGGCATACTCTTTGACCTGGGTATTTCTTCGTTCCAGATGGAAGATGCCGACAGGGGGTTTAGTTTCCAGAAAGAAGGGCCGCTGGATATGCGCATGGACCGCGCGGCTAGGATCTCGGCCTATGACCTGGTGAATAATCTCAACGAAGAAGAAATATCCGCGCTGCTCTGGAATTTCGGGCAGGAAAGATGGCATAACCGCATAGCGCATCACTTGGTGCAGGAGAGAGAAAAAGAGCCGGTATCCACGACGCGGCAGCTGGCTGATATCGTCGCCAGGTCCGTTCCGTACCGTTATCGCTACCGGCATCAGCGGATACATCCTGCGACACGGACCTTCCAGGCCGTGCGCATTGCCGTAAACGCCGAAATTGAGATCCTGGATGCGGCAGTTAGAAAAGGCGCGCTGTCTCTTAAAAAAGGCGGCAGGATCTGCGTTATTTCTTTTCATTCGCTTGAGGATCGCGCCATAAAATTTGCTTTTCGCAAACTCTCCTCCGAGGAAGCCGTGGATATAATCACGGCCAAGCCCCAGGTTCCCCGGTGGCTGGAGGTTAAAGACAATGCCAAAAGCCGCAGCAGTAAATTGCGGGTCGCAGAGAGGCTATAGATCATGAAGATGTCTAAATTTCTATCCCTGGTTTTTTGCGTTACCTGCGTATCCCTGCTTTATGTCTACCAGCAGACCGAGATTTTCCGTTTTGCTTACCTGGGCCAGAAAAAACAGTGTCTTTTCGAGGATTTGCTTGATAAAAATACCGTATTGCGTTACAATATAAAAAGAAACGGGTCTCTGGTTTATATCGGCAGCAAGATCGCCAAGTCCAATGATTTCCAGATGCCGGAGAGCTACCGGCTGGTCAGGCTGGCTCCTGATAAAGAGGGCGCGCTTAAGAAGCCAAGGGCCCAGCCGATCGCGGCACTGGCGGCCAGGATCTTTAGCGTCAAGAGCGAAGTCCAGGCAAAGACGATCAACCCCTAACGAGTTAATCACATCTTGGGGGCCGTAAATTTAGCGGCCCTTAAAATTAAGTAACCCCGGATAATTGTGTATATAAGCAACTATCGCCGCAGAAGCGACGCGGTATTTCTATTTTTTATTATCTTTTTTACCTTCTGTATCGCCCGCCTTCTTTTCATTCAGTTCTTCCGCTCAAGCTACTTGGACAGTATCGCCAAAAAACAACATAATTTTTTTGTAGAGCTGGAGCCTTTGAGGGGCACCATCTATGATTCCAGCCTCCGCCAGGAGGCGGCTAACATCCCGGCGGATTCGCTATATGCCTCCCCCAACGAGATGACGGATAAAGATAAGAGTTATGCTATCCGCAAGATTTCTTCCCTGTTGAATTTAAGTTCAACCTACCTGGCTGAGAGGCTCTCCCGTAAAAAATCATTTATCTGGCTGGCGCGCAAGATCCCCGACGATAAAGCGCAGGCAATAAAAAGCCTCAACGCCAAAGGCCTGGGTTTTATAAAAGAGAGCCGGCGTTCCTATCCTGATAATTATCTTGCGGCTCATGTTATCGGTTTCGCGGGCCTGGACAACAGCGGCCTGGCCGGCCTGGAAGCCGATTACGATAAATACCTCAAAGGCGAATCCGGCTGGGCGGTTTTTTTAAGGGATGCCCGCCAGAATAAATTGGACATTTGGAAGAAGATGGTCCTGCCCAAAAACGGCTATGACCTGGTGCTGACCATTGACAGCACCATCCAATATATCGCGGAAAGAGAACTGGAAAAGGCTTATATTACCTACCACGCCAAAGGCGGAAGTATAGTGGTTATGGATCCGCATACCGGGGCGATCCTGGCTATGGCCAGCCGTCCGACCTATGACCTCAATTCCGCTGCCACGGCCGACAAAGATCATATGCGCAATCGCGTGATCTGTGATCTGCTTGAGCCGGGATCAGTATTCAAGATCGTGACCGCCTCTGCCGCCATAGAAGAAAAAAAAGTTACTGAAACAGACAGATTTTTTTGCGAAAACGGCAGCTGGCGCGTGGCCAGCCACATCCTGCACGATCACCAGCCGCACGGCTGGTTGACTTTTAAAGAGGTCATAGAAGAATCAAGCAATATCGGCACGACTAAGGTCGCGATAAAGCTTGGCCCGGAAATCGTGTATAAATACGTGCGGCTTTTTGGTTTCGGCTCAAAGACAGGGATAGACCTGGCCGGTGAAATACCGGGCATGTTGAGGGAGCCAAGGTATTGGTCAAAGCTGTCCATTGCCGCTATTCCCATCGGACAGGAGGTGGGTGTGACGGTGTTGCAATTGGCAAGCGCTATTTCGGTTATCGCTAACGGCGGCCAGCTGATGCGGCCGTATGTCGTGCAGGAAGTACGCGACCGCGCCGGTGAAACAATCAAAAAAAATTCCCCCCAGATGGTGCGCAAAGTGATATCATTAGATACTGCGCAACGGGTAAAAAAAATACTTGTCGGTGTCATTGAAGAGGGCACCGGAAAGTTAGCCAAGGTGTCCGGTATCAGCGCTGCCGGAAAAACCGGGACCGCGCAGAAACTCGAGGCCAACGGTACTTATTCGCATAACAAATTCGTCGGTTCTTTTATCGGTTTTGCGCCGAGCGATGACCCGCTGGTTACCATAGTGGTGACTCTCGATGAGCCGCACCCGTATTACGGCGGTGTGGTTGCCGCACCTGTATTTAAGAACGTGGCCGCTGATGCCATCAGGTATCTGCAGTCAAGGCAATTATCGAGCGGCTTCAAAGATGAAAAGGCTATGTAGGGACAGCATAATATGCTGTCCCTACATAGCCCTGTCGAACGTTTACTGTAGGGGTGCTGCATGCCGTGCCCCTACAAGAATAATCTGTAGGGACAGGTTTTAAACCTGTTCCTACAAAATCAAAATGAAGTTAAAAGATTTAATTAATACGTTGCATCGTTATCGCGGCATCACCGCTAATTCCAAAGATGTGAAAGATAATTTTATCTTTGTGGCGGTAAATGGTACTTCTGTTGATGGACGCGATTTTATCCCGGAGGCGATTAAAAGAGGCGCTAAGATAATTGTATCCGGCGGCTATAAGGCAAGTGAGCGCGGCGTCCGTTTTATTACGGTAAAAGATACGCGCCGGGCGCTGGCAAAGTTGGCCGCGGAGTTTTACGGCAGGCCTTCGCGCAAAATTAAGGTTGTTGGTGTTACCGGCACAAACGGCAAGACCACCGTTACCTACCTTATTGAAGCGATTTTGAAAGAAGCGGGTAGGACTCCTGCCGTAATAGGCACGATCAATTGCCGTTTTAAAGACAGGGTTATGCCTGCCATTAATACTACGCCGGGGCCGATACAGCTGCAGTCTCTTTTGGCCAGGATGCAAAAAGGATCCGTTGATTACGCGGTAATGGAGGTTTCTTCTCATGCCCTGGACCAGCAAAGGACAGGCGGGATAGATTTTCATTCGGCGATCTTTACTAACCTGACCCAGGATCACCTGGATTATCATTTGGACCTGGAAAATTATTTTTTGGC
>JAUYEC010000115.1 GCA_030691585.1 Candidatus Omnitrophota bacterium | reverse complement strand
GTCTGCCGCCAGATGCGCAGGAGCGCTCTGCCTGAGCCCGGCGGTAAGGTAAGCATACGGCATGAGACCGCGGGTAGAAAAAATAAAGGTATGACCATAATTGATGGTTTGCCTTTAAGCCAGGAGCAGCTTGAGAAGCTGGCCAAGAACTTAAAGAGCACCTTTGGCACGGGTGGCGCAGTAAAAGACCATACAATTGAGCTGCAGGGTGACCAGCGCGCAAAAGTCGCGGTTGAATTACGCAGGCTGGGTTATGCTGTTTAAGCCGAAATATAAACAATTTATAACTGTATATTGTGATGAAAGCAGGCAGACGAACAGCCGAATGTTGAGCCTAGAGATGCAAGATTATATAATCAGCTGCAGATTGTAGATATTTTATTAGGCGCGGTTGGTTATGTTTGGGAAGGGTATGGGTTATCTCCTGCAAAGCTTGAGCTTATAGAACATATTGAAAACCACAGGACTGGGAAATTGACCGTAACTTCAGCGCCTTCAGTAAAGAAATTTAATATATGGAAAATGATGCTGGGCCCCAAAAAAACGCCTTAAGGCCTAAGCTGGCAGAGCCAGCGACCGTACTCTAGGTACGGGCTTCAGCACTTAATGGCGTCACCTAAAGTATACGTTTTCTTCACGGATTGTCAAGGTAAAAATTTACATATGAGCTGCAGGGTGACCAGCGCGCAAAAGTTGCGGTTGAATTGCGCAGGCTGGGTTATTTGTAGGTAGGGTATAAAGAGTAAAAATTTATGTTAGATATTGCCTCTGTCCGCGTCTATTATTATGGGGATAGATATTAATAACGCGGGAAAAGGAGGGGGACATGGAGACAAAAATAGCGGTATTTAAGGGGCAACGGATACGCAGGGCCATTCATAAGAAGGAATGGTGGTTTGTGGTGGAAGATGTCGTTTTCGCCTTAACTGATTCTAATGATCCAAAGCAGTATATCCAAAGGATGAAACAAAGGGATCCAGAGCTGGCTAAAGGGTGGGTACAAATTGTACATACCCTTTCCGTAGGTACTACCGGTGGAAAGCAGAAGATGCTATGCGCAAATACTGAAGGTGTATTTCGCATCATCCAGTCAATTCCGTCGCCTAAAGCTGAGCCTTTTAAGCGGTGGCTGGCACGGGTAGGGTATGAGAGGATTAAAGAAATAGAGGACCCGGAATTAGCCACTAAAAGGACCCGTGCTTTATATAAAGCTAAAGGATACAGCGATGCCTGGATAGAAAAGCGGGTGCGGGGTATTGCTATCCGTGAGGAATTGACGGATCAATGGCAAAAAAGAGGCATAAAAGTACCGCAAGAATACAAGATCCTGACCGCCGAGATATCAAAGGCGGCGTTTGGCCTGACGCCATCCGCTTATAAGAAGTTTAAAAGGCTGAAGCGGGAAAACCTGCGGGACCATATGAACGATTTGGAGTTAATTTTCTCGATGTTGGGGGAAGCATCAACTAAAGAAATTGCTGTTAATAAAGACACGCAAGGGTTTATTGAGAATAAACAGGCCGCTCAGGCGGGAGGTGCTGTAGCCGGCAATGCAAGGAAGGATCTTGAGCACAAAAGCGGCAAGCGGGTATTAACACGCGAAAATTACCTAAAGGATCCCCAAAACAAGAAATTTTTGGAATAGTGGTCACATAAAGAATATGCGTAGAAAGGATCCGGAGCTGTCCAACGGGTGGTGACAATTTGTCACCGACTCGTTAACCAGTGGCGGTATAGAGAATTTCTAGATTTCCGGGTGAAAATTTGAGAGAGGTTCAATATGGATAAAAAAGACCAGAATAAATCTGAATTAATTTTATACCACACCGAAGACGGCAAGACGCACTTAGAAGTACGATTGCAGGATGAGACGGTGTGGCTGACTCAAAAGATGATGTCGGATCTTTTTTGTGTTGCAGTACCCACTATTAATGAGCACATAAAGAATATTTTTTCTGAAGGCGAGCTGGTGTTTGGGGCAACTATTAGGAAATTCCTAATAGTTCAAACTGAAGGGGCTCGAGAGGTGGCGCGTAGCGTTGATTTTTATAATCTTGAAATGGTTGTTGCTGTCGGATTTCGCGTGCGGTCGCCCCGCGGGACGCAGTTTCGCAAGTGGGCAATAGACCGGCTTAATGAGTATCTGGTTAAAGGTTTTACTATGGATGATGAGCGCCTGAAGGCAGGCGTCAATATCGGATCGGATTACTTTGACGATATGCTGGAGCGCATCAGAGATATTCGTTCCAGCGAAAAGCGTTTTTATCAGAAGATCCGCGATATTTATAAACTGGCCGTTGATTATGATCCTCAATCTGAAGAAACATTGGAATTTTTCAGCGTTGTACAGAATAAACTCCATTTTGCTATTTCCGGGAAGACGGCGGCAGAGGTTATTTATGAACGGGCGAACGCCAAGAAGCCGAACATGGGATTGACGTCATGGAAAGGCGCGAAGGTCCGCAGGCAAGACGTGACAATCGCCAAAAATTATTTGAATGAGAAAGAAATGGAAGGGTTGAATCGTATCGTAACGATGTATCTGGATTACGCTGAATATCAGGCAAAACGGCACCAGCAAGTGTTCATGAGGGACTGGCGTAAGAAATTGGACGCGTTCCTAAAATTCAACGAACATGAAATATTGGATAATCCGGGGAAAGTCAGCAAAGAGGTTGCTGATAAATTAGCGCTTGAGCATTATGAATCTTTTAATCAGCATAGATTATCTATTGAAGCTAAGCAGGAAGCCATTGCGGATGATAAAGAGCTGAAACAGATCCAGAGTAAGATTGAAAAGAAGAAGAGGAAGAAATAGCGGGGCAGAAAGAGGAGCGGTCGTTTACACTACGAAATGCCCGAAAATTCAAAAAGTAGTGTAGCCGCGGCAGCAAGCAACAGACACTTTCCGGTTCAATCGGGGAAGTGTCCTGGGTTTGAGCTGGAGGGTGTCACTTTGGGGAACGTTCCTAATAAGTCCACGCGCGTATTTTCCTTCGGGCTCTTTGTGGCGGACTTGATCTATACCCAGAGGCGGGGGAAGGCCCTGCCGGATGAGTTCCTGGGCATAAAGAGAACGCGCGGCGATAACGCGATAGTGCTGGTTCCGGCAGAGTGGATCGTCCGGGCCAAGGAAGCGTTAATAGAAAAAGGGGTTTCTATTGAGACCAATTTCGGCGGGCTGGCTTGTGCCATGGCCTCTATTCTGGCCGCGCTGACGCGGGAAGTAAAGATTACTTTGGTTTCTTCCTGTGGGCATGATCCGGTGGGCCGGGCAAATGCCGCCTATCTGGAAAAGTTAGGCGTAGATACCGGTATTTTAAGAATAATAATGCGCCGCACCGCGGTTTCCGCCAGCAACCTCATCCGCAACCTGGAGACCGTTTCCGCAGGAAAAAGCGCGGCGGATTTTCCTAAGGATTATGCCCTTTGCCTGGCATCCAGCGCGGGGTTCCCCTATTCCCGGTGGATGCCCAGGGAGCTCAAGCGTGGGGACATTGTACACATCGGCGGGATAGATGTCCCTTGTCCGGAGGATTTTTCCCGCAAAGAAAAACAGGCAAGATACA
>JAUYEC010000105.1 GCA_030691585.1 Candidatus Omnitrophota bacterium | reverse complement strand
GGCTATGCCTATAGAATAACAGAAGTTAGAGCAAAAATGCAAGTGAAATTTTAACGCAACGCATTGAAATTACGTAAGTTGCGCATTTACAAAAGTTACATAAAGACAGTTTTTAAAAATAATCTGGAAGAAAAATATTTTTTAACAAAGTACTGATAAGTTGTTAAAAGATAAATCTATGCAGGGGCGGGTTTGAAACCCGCCCCTACGGTAGATATTAAATCTATGGATGAATTGCCAATACGTTACAATCCCCAGGACACTGAAGACCGGCTCTACAGGTCATGGGAAGAACAGGGATCGTTCCACGTTACATGCGACCCGGCTAAAAAGCCCTTCTCTATAGTCATTCCTCCGCCCAATGTCACAGGAATTTTGCACATGGGCCATGCTTTAAACAACACAATCCAGGATATTCTGATCAGGTATCACCGTATGCTTGGGCAAGCAGCACTCTGGATGCCCGGCACCGACCACGCCGGTATTGCCACGCAAAACGTGGTGGAGAGGGCAATCGCCAAAGAGGGCCTGAAACGCCAGGACCTTGGCCGCGACAAATTTATTCAGCGGGTATGGGTATGGAAGGAGCAATACGGCTCAACCATTATAAAGCAATTGAAAAAGTTAGGCGCTTCTTGTGACTGGACAAGGGAACGTTTTACCATGGATGAGGATTATTCCAAGTCGGTTACCGAAGTATTTGTGCGCCTTTATGAATCGGGCCTTATCTATCGCGGCAGTTACATCATCAATTGGTGCCCGCGCTGCCAGACAGCGCTTTCCGATGAGGAAGCCCCGCACCGTGATTTACAGGGCAATCTTTATTATCTAAAATACCCGCTTAAAGACAATCCGGATGAATTCGTGGTTGTAGCGACCACGCGGCCCGAGACAATGCTCGGCGACACGGCAGTAGCAGTAAATCCCAAAGACAAACGTTATAAAAAACTTGTCGGTAAGACGCTGATCCTGCCGTTAGTGGATAGGGAAATTAAAATTATTGCCGATAGCATGGTGGACAGCGAATTCGGCACCGGTGCGGTCAAGGTTACTCCGGCGCATGACCCCAACGACTACGCGCTCGGAAAAAAGCACAAACTTGATTTTATCAACGTCCTGCATCCGGATGCCAGGATGAATGAGGCCGCCGGCGATTATAGCGGGATGGACAGGTTTGAGGCCAGGGAAGTGATCTTGGAGGATTTAAAAGAGAAGAACCTGCTGGAGAAAATAGAGCCGCACCCATTATCCGCCGGGCATTGTTACCGCTGCCATACCATCATTGAGCCGTATTTGTCCAAGCAGTGGTTTGTCAAGATGAAGCCCCTGGCAAAACCCGCGATAGAGGCGGTAAAAAAAGGCAAGATCAAATTTCATCCGGCGCGCTGGACCAAGGTGTATCTGAACTGGATGGAAAATATCCAGGACTGGTGCGTGTCGCGCCAGATCTGGTGGGGGCATCGACTGCCTGTGTATTATTGCAGGGAATGCCTGAAAAAGGCAGAGGGCGTGATCGTTTCGCGCGTAAAGCCAGACATTTGCCCTGCCTGTGGATCAACCGATATATATCAGGATGAAGACGTTTTAGATACCTGGTTCTCTTCATGGCTCTGGCCCTTTGCTACATTCGGCTGGCCATTTTCGTCATCCGTAGTCCGTAGTCCGTCGTCCGAAACGGCATACGAACGACGAACGACCCCTCGACTCCGCTCGGGGCAAGCGAACGACGAACGACCAGAAAAGGATTTGGAGTATTTCTATCCGACCTCCGTGCTCGTAACCGCCCCGGAGATCATCTTTTTCTGGGTGGCGCGGATGATCATGGCCGGTTACAAATTTATGGGCGAGAAGCCCTTTAGTGACGTCTATATCCACGGCACAGTGCGCGATATAGAAGGCAAGAAGATGTCCAAGTCGCTGGGTAATGTCATTGACCCTTTAGAGATCATCAAGGAATACGGAGCGGACGCCCTGCGTTTCAGCCTGATCTCTACCACTGCCCAGGGCCAGGATGTGTTTCTTTCCAAGGAAAGGTTTGAGCAGGGCAGGAATTTTGCCAATAAGCTCTGGAATGCCTCCAGGTTTATCCTGATGAACCTGGATAGGGAGCATGTTAAAGCGGATCTTTGCGCGGCATTTATTAGCCAGGATTTTAATCTGATCGACCGTTGGATATTGAGCCGGTTTTACGCCACACTTAAAGAAGCAAATAAGGATCTGGATAATTTCAAGTTTAATGAGGCCGCCAATCTTTTATATAGTTTTTTCTGGCATGAATTCTGCGACTGGTACCTGGAAATGATCAAGTCCGACATAAAAAATCCCCAGCACGAGCTCGTAATGTATAAAATTTTAGAGAAGTTTATCAGGGTGCTGCATTCGTTCATGCCCTTTATTACCGAAGAGGTCTGGCAGAGGATCATCAATCCGGGGACCAGTATCATGCAACAGTCCTGGCCGCACCTGCAGGCAAACATGATCGACAAAAAAGTTGACGCGCGGATGGATTTTATTTTTGCCGCGGTGACTGCGGTGCGTAATATGCGCGCGGACCTCGAGATCCCGTTACGGGATTTGATCGATGTTTATATTGCCTGCTCTGACCCGGCAAAACGCGCGGTTTTAGTTGAATTATTGCCTCAGGCACAAAGCCTCTGTAAGGCAAATATCGCAGTTGAACAGCACTATAGCAAAAAACCCGGTGAGTTTGTCGCAGTTGTAGAAGATGCGCATGTGGTGATCAAATTGGCGGGCGTTGGCGACATAGAGAAGCATAAGGCAAAGATCATGGAAAAGATCGCGCGCGCAAAGGCGCAGATCGCCTCCAAAAAAAACACGCTGGCCAATGCCGCGTTTATAAAGAATGCGCCGCCCGACATCGTGGAGGCTGAAAAAACGAAATTAAAAGAGCTCGAGGAGACCTTAAAAAAACTGGAGGGCCTAAGAGATGATTTCGGACAATAAGTATTTTCTTTCTGAAAAAAAACCGGTACTGGATATGCGTAAGGTTGACCAGACGCTTCGCCACGCTCTTATTGAGGACATCGGTAAGGGCGACATCACCACCCAATTGACCATACCCAAGGATAAGGAGACGGAAGCCGCACTTGTGGCCAAAGAGGACCTTATTGCCTGCGGTATGGAGATCGCAGAACGCGTGTTCAAGATCGTGGATAGTTCGGTTAAGTTTGAACCATTGGCAAAAGAAGGCCGCCCGGTGAAAAAGGGCAAAGCCATGGCCAGGATCAAAGGCAATGCCGCCAGCATCCTGACCGCCGAGCGCGTGGCATTGAACCTTTTGAGCATGCTTTGCGGTATAGCCAGCCGCACCCGCGAATTCGTAAAAGAAATAGAACCTCTCAAGACCAAGATCACCGATACGCGCAAGACTTTCCCGGGCCTGCGGGAACTGCAGAAATACGCGGTCAGGGTAGGGGGTGGTTTCAATCACAGGATGGGCCTGGATGAAATGATCCTGATCAAGGATAATCATATACAGGTTACCGAAGGCTATGTCAAACTTCCCAGTGTCCCGAAGGGCTTTAAAATTGAGATAGAGGTGCAGAATCTCGATGAGTTTAAACACGCCCTGTATTTCAAGCCTGACGTGATCATGCTGGACAATATGGGCGTTGACGATATTAAAGAGGCGGTTGCAATCCGCAATAACACCGAATTTAAGAGCCACCATCCTCCGACCAAGTTAGAGGCCTCCGGCGGGGTCACCCTGGAGAACATAAAAAAAGTCGCCGCAACCGGCGTGGATATAATCTCTGTAGGTGAGCTCACTCATTCCGTTAAAGCAGCCGACATAAGCCTGGATATCGTAGGCTAGCTATGGATTTTAAATTAGTCTCAAAATTCAGGCCCCGGGGAGATCAGCCAAAGGCGATCTCAGAATTAACCGAATCCATCTTCTCCGGCAGGCGCTGTTCGACCCTTTTGGGCGCCACCGGCAGCGACAAGACATTTACACTGGCCAATGTGATCAAGCATGCGGGGCTTCCGACGTTGGTCATCTCCCATAACAAGACGCTTGCCGCCCAGCTTTATGCGGAATTCAAGGAATTTTTTCCGCATAACGCGGTGGAATATTTCGTCAGCTATTACGATTATTACCAGCCTGAGGCGTATATTCCTTCCACCGACACATATATAGAGAAAGATTCCGCCATTAATGATCGGCTTGACCGCCTGCGCCTGTCGTCAACTACGTCTCTGATGAGCCGTAATGACGTCATCATCGTGGCTTCGGTTTCCTGTATCTATAACCTGGGTTCGCCGCAGGATTACCGGAAAAACCTGGTTTTTGTGGAAATCGGGCAGAATATCTCGCGCCAGGACCTCGTCGCGGCGCTTATCAGCATCCAATACGAGCGCAATGATTATGAGTTTGTTCGCGGCCGCCTGCGCGCGCGCGGCGATTGCCTGGATGTTTATCCGTCGTATCAGCAAAAAGCCCTGCGCATTGATTTAAACGGCGACCGGGTAGAGAAGATATCCGAGATAGACCCGGTCTCGGCAAAGGTTTTAAACACCCTGGATAAAGCGGCAATTTATCCGGCCAAGCATTTTATCGTTTCGGCTGATAAGCTTGACGGGGCAATAGCCTCGATCAGGCAGGAACTGGCTGAACACTTATTGGTGCTGCGTCAAAAGAATAAACTTCTGGAGGCGCAGCGCCTTGAGAGCCGCACGAATTACGATTTAGAAATGTTGCGTGAAATCGGTTATTGCCACGGCATTGAAAATTATTCACGGCATCTTTCGGGCCGGCCGCCGGGGTCGCGGCCTTACGCGATGATCGATTATTTCCAAGGCGATTTTTTGACTATCATTGATGAGTCGCATGTCAGTGTCCCCCAGATACGCGGGATGTATGAGGGCGACCGCGCCAGGAAAGAGGTCCTGGTGGACTATGGTTTCCGTTTGCCGTCGTGCCTGGATAACCGGCCGCTGAAGTTTGAGGAGTTTAACGCTCTGGTCAAAAGGACGGTTTTTGTCTCGGCAACGCCCGATGAATATGAGATCAAAAAAAGCCACAGAAGCGTTATTGAGCAGATCATCCGGCCGACAGGATTGATTGACCCCGAGATCATTATTAAACCGGCTGCCAACCAGGTAGATGACCTGGTGGAGGAGGTTAAGGCGCGCGCAAAAAATAATGAACGCGTGCTGGCCATAACGCTTACAAAACGGATGTCCGAGGATCTCACTGCCTATTTACAAGAGAAGGGATTAAGGGTAAAATATCTGCATTCGGAGATCCATACCATTGAGCGTTCCCAGATCTTAAAAGAACTGCGCATGAAGGAGTTTGATTGCTTGGTCGGCATCAACCTCCTGCGCGAAGGCCTGGACCTGCCGGAAGTTTCGTTGGTTGCTATTTTAGATGCCGACAAGGAAGGCTTCCTGCGGTCGGCGACCAGCTTGATCCAGGTGGCGGGCCGTGCGGCGCGCAATATCCACGGCACGGTGATCATGTATGCCGACACCATGACCGGTTCAATGAAAAAGGCAATTTCGGAATGCAATAGGAGGAGAAAGGCGCAACTGGAGTATAATTTAAAGCATGATATAACTCCGCGTTCCATCAAGAAGGCGATCAAGGAAGGCATTGAGGATATGCGTGAGGCCGACGAATTTACTTTTGCCCTGACCGGGGAAAATAAGGATGAGTATGAGTTGAGAAAATATATTGCCGAGCTGGAATACGAAATGGAACTGGCGGCGCGCAATCTCCAGTTTGAAAAGGCGGCACAGATAAGAGATAAGATCAAAGAGATAGAAATAAAGTAAATGTACTTTTGCCTTTTGACTTTCTACTTTTAACTTAATTTACATATGCTACTAGCCATCGATATCGGCAACACAAATATTAATTTCGGAATTTTTCAGGGGCAGCGCCTGATAAAAAAATTCGCGATTTCGACAGGCAGCAGGGATTGTTATCCACGCCTTAAGAAGATATGCGCTGCTTATGAGATCAAAGAAGCTTGCATAGCCAGCGTCGTGCCTGAGGCACAGCGGCGCCTGGCGCAGGCTTTAACGGGGATATTACGCACAAAGCCCTATATAATAGGTAAGGATATAAAGGTACCCATAAAGAACCTCTACCGCAAACCGGCACAGGTTGGCCAGGACCGCCTGGTCAATGCCTATGCCGCAGTAGAGTTTTACGGAGCACCGGTTATCGCGGTGGATTTTGGAACCGGACTTACAATAGATGTTGTCTCCGGCCGCAAAGAATATCTCGGCGGGTTGATCCTGCCTGGCCTGCAGATCTCCCTGGACACCCTGGCAGAGCGCGCGGCATTATTGCCGAGAGTAAAATTGGGCAAACCCGCCGGCCTTATCGGAACTGATACTAAAAACAGCATCTTAAGCGGCGTTGTCTTTGGAACCGCGGCGTCCGTGGATGATATTATCTCAAGGCTGCGCAAGATGATCGGCCGCAGGGCCCTGACTGTCGGCACCGGGGGAAATATAAAGTTTATCGCTAAGTATTGCCGTAATATACAGCGGATCGACCCGGATTTGACACTTAAAGGAATAAATTTAATCTTCTGTAGGGACAGGTTTGAAACCTGTCCCTACAGCCGTACAATGGAGAGAAGATGAAAAAGACGGCGTTAATTTTGGCCGGAGGCAAAGGCACACGGCTCTGGCCCTTGTCGCGGGAAAACTTCCCCAAACAGTTCGTGGAGTTTAAAGACGGCAGATCGCTGTTCCAGATGGCGGTTATCCGTCTCCTGCCGCTATTTTTATGCAAGGATATTTTTATCATCACCCAGGAAAATTATAAATTCACGGCTTATAATCAGATCGACCAGATTAAAGAGCTTAACCCCGCGGCTAAAACCGCTTTGAAAGGGAATGTCATCCTGGAGCCGGAGCCGAAAAATACCCTGCCTGCGATTATTTTTTCCCTTAAATATATGGAATACAAATTCAGCATGCCCGCGGACAGCCTGGTCTATGTTTTTCCTTCGGACCAGATGATCGAGCCGGCGAAAAAATTCATTCAGGCCATGCGCAAAGCAGAGAGCCCGGCTCTGGCTGGCCGTATGGTAGTCTTTGGCGTTAAGCCGACCCATCCCAAAGAAGGTTACGGATACATCATTGCGAGAAACAGCAAAGGCGCTTATTTTATGGTCGATAAGTACGTGGAGAAACCGCCCCTGGCCGTTGCCCAAAAACTTTTAGCGGGCGGCGCTTTTTGGAACGCGGGCATATTCTGTTTCAGTAAAAACGGTTTTCTTTCTGAATTGAAAGCCTATCAGCCGCAGATCTACAAATATTACGGCCTGGATTATGAGGATTTTCAGCGTAAGTTCGGCGCCATACCCAAGGTTTCCATGGACAACGGGATCATGCAGAATACAAAAAAAGCGGCGCTGGTAAAGTTTGACCTGCGCTGGTCCGACCTGGGCAGCTGGGACAGCATTTTGCAGTATTATGCCGGGGAGGCCAGCAATTTTAATATTGGAAAAGCCGAATTCCTGGATTCCAGCGATTGTTTTACTTATTCCGGAAAACGCCTGATGTGCATGGTCGGGCTAAAAGATGTCCTGGCCATTGATTCTTCGGATTCAGTGCTTTTGATCAAGAAGGGCTATTCGGATAAGGTCAGGGACCTGGTGGCGCTTATTGAGAAAAAGGGCTTGAGCCATTCCAAAGACGGGTTGACGGTGAGCCGGCCGTGGGGTTATTACACCGTTCTTCACGAAGAAAAGGATTATAAGGTCAAGGAAATCGGCGTCTTTGCCGGAAAATCCCTGTCCCTGCAGAGGCATAAGTACCGCAGTGAGCATTGGAACGTGGTGGAGGGCCGTTTGGATGCGCTAGTCGGCAGCCGCAAGATCTCTGCCGGCAGGAACGAAAGCATTTTTGTGCCGCGCAATCTTAAACATAAAATATCCAATCCCGGCAAAAAGACGGTTAAGATCATCGAGGTACAGATCGGGCCGAGAGTAGAAGAATCCGACATCGAGCGTTTTGACGCCTACCGCTAGACGAGATTACTGCCTGCCGGCAGGTAAGCCTTAGCCGTCCCGTAGATGACTTTTTAGAAAAAAATGTTGACAAATATTTTTTTTCTCCTATAATTAGCACTTCGGGGCAATGAGTGCTAAAAATGAATTCCGTAGGGACAGGTTTGAAACCTGTCCCTACAGTAAATAATCAATGGTGCAGGGACAGCATAGTATGCTGTCCCTACAGAGATCATAGTAGGCCAACAATTAACAAGGAGGAGGTGTAGGAAATGGAAATAAAACCATTAGGTGACCGTGTGGTAATCAAGCCGTTGGAAGCGGAAAACAAGACCAAAGGCGGGATCTTACTGCCGGATACGGCAAAGGAAAAACCGCAAGAGGGTAAGGTTATAGCTGTTGGAAAGGGTAAGGCCCTGGATAACGGCTCTGTCAGCGTTCCGGAAGTAAAGGCTGGCGATAAGGTGCTCTACGGTAAATATTCCGGCAACGAAATTACCACCAAGGAAGGCGAAGAGCTTTTGATCATGCGTGAAGACGATTTTTTGGCGATTATCAAGTAATAAGGAAGTACCCGGCGCTTATTGGAATTGCGCCGGTATGCCCTTGTGGGCAAAAGGGGAGGAATATCA
>JAUYEC010000012.1 GCA_030691585.1 Candidatus Omnitrophota bacterium | reverse complement strand
CGCTCATATTGATCTTGACCAGGCCGTCGGAACTGGCCGCGTCAAAATAAGTGGATTCCAACTGACGCTTCATCTCCTGCGCTTTTTTTTGCATGTCCATCAACGCTTTCATTCTATCAAACATACGTTTTCCCTTTTTGGCTGTTAGTAAAATTAGAAACCTAATTTCTCGCCTACCACAATCACCTTCAATCTATCCGGCGCAGGCTCAGCTTCAATGGCCAAAACCTGACAGCACATCCTCTTATATTCCGGAAAGAGACAGATATCTTTATGACAGACACCGTCCTTAAAACACGGGGTGTTCCAATTCAACCGCTTACAATTTAGCGGCGTAGCATATTCCCGGCCGCGCTTTATTGCCTCATCCAAAGTCGGCACGATCTTATTTATCCCACAGACAATGATTACTTTTGGCGCGTAAGAAATCCCCGCGATACGGTTGCCGAACGCGCTAAAAAAAACCAGCTCGCCGGTTTCGGACACGCCGTTGGCGCTGGCCAGATAATAATCCGCCTCAACAGCGCCCTTGCGCCGCAAAGCAAGGCTTTCCTCCCTGGTGATCCCGGGCTCATAGGGATTAAAAACTTTTGTCCCCCGCTCCTCAAGCATCCGAACAATACCCAATTGCTCCAAAGTTTGTGATCCGGATATGCCAACGCTGCCAGAAACAGAAACCATCTCCAGGATCATGGCGCTTGCCTCTTTTATATCCGCGCAATAGATCCCGCAGATATTTCTTTTCTGCCAGGTTTTTATCAAATCACTTATTTTATCGCCCATCGCATCCTCTACCGAAGCTTTTCCTCGGGAAAATAATTATCCCGGAAAGTAATGATCCCGTTTTTATCTATAATAAGGTAAGTCGGCACACCCATTACCTCATAAACCTGAGCCATATCCTGGTCAGCGTCAAGCAATACCTTAAAAGACAAAGGAACACTTTTCAAAAAATTATTCACCGTGGGAGCTGATTCACCGACGTTTACCGCCAGCATCTCCCAGCCGTTTTTCTTTAATTCCGGGGACATCTTCTCTATTTTTTTCAACGCGTCGCGGCAGAACGGGCACCATGTGGTCCAGAAAACAATCAACACCTGCTGTTTTCCGGCGTAACTGCTCAAACTTACCTGATTACCGTTTGTGTCAGGCAGATTAAAATCTATGGCCAAGCCGCCGGTCTTAGTCAAGGGCTGTATAGCCAGTGCCGCCGAGAGGGATAATAAAATAATTGCCGCGCAAATAATAATTTTTTTCACTATTCAGAACCTCCTTATGCCCTGATAAATAAAATACAGCCCGGCCGCAAGCATAACAAACGCGTAAAATCGCTTTAAAACAATCATCCACTTGCCTGACTTGGGCAGCCATCTTAATATCGCGGAACTAAATATCCCCACAATGATCAATAACAGGCCCATGCCCCAGGCAAAACTGAATAACAAAAACGTACCGTATAATAGATTCCGTTTCGTGGCCAGGTACGCCAGTATTGAACCGAGCACAGGGCTAAGGCAGGGAGAAATGACGAGTCCTGTGCCGGTACCTAACAGGAAAGCGGCGATATATCCCCGCCTGCCGGACACAGCCAATCTTGGCGCGTTCCAAAAAGGCAGCGTAAAAAGATCCATCATCGAGAACGCGAAAATTATGATCAGTGTACCGGCGATAAAGTATGCCGCGGGACTAGTGCTGATCCGGCCAAAAATCTGCCCGGTAAGCGCGGCAAAAAGGCCCAGGATCGAGTAAACCAGCGCTATCCCGGCCACATAAAACAGGCTCAATAAGAATCCCTTGAGCCTCCGGCCCTCAGCACTAACACCTATTAAACCAGCAGTCACCGGAATAAGCGGATAAACGCAAGGGGTAAAACTTATCAACACGCCTCCGCCAAAAGCGATCAGGAAATCAAGTCCTGTCCCGGACAGATTCATCTATCCACCTCAAATACGGCGCATCTCCGCCGGCTATAGGCAACGCTATTATTTCCGGGAGCTGATAACTATGCAAAGATTTTACCAGCTTGATTATTGCAGCCATTGCCGTCTTATTTGACTTGATGACCAGCATTGCTTCTTTGGCTGTGTCAATCTTACCGTCCCAGCGGAATACTGACTCTATATTTTCTATAATATTAACGCAGGCGGCCAGTTTTTTTTCAACCAGCGCCCGGGCGATTTTGCGCGCTTCTTTTTTGTTTGATGCGGTCACAATTATTACGACATGCATATTAATACCCCCGACAGGGGCACGGCATGCCGTGCCCCTACATTACACGATTAGCGCGTTAACGCGCTGCGCCGTAGGGGCGGGTTTCAAACCCGCCCCTACACCCTTATCTCGTCTACCTTTACTGATTTAATGCGGCCGAACTGCGAACAGATGTCAAATATCAAGGTCGGGTCCTCCGCGCGCATATTCATCGTAAAATACACTCCGCTGCCTGATTCCAAAGGTTTTTCGCTGATACGCAGGCCTTCGGAGAATTCGGTAAGCGAATTCGTAAGCGTCTGCGCGCTGACATCATGAACATGCAGAATAAAATCCAGAGAGTATTTTATCATTTCAACATGATGACCGATATTATTCTTCCGCAAGCATCTTTTTCCCGGCGAAAGGAAAAAAAATCCTCTCCACCGCAAAACGTGCAAACTGGATCCTCAGATATGTTCTCCGGCCTGATCCCCTGCCCCAGAAGTTGGGCCTTATTTACCTCTACCAGATCCATATAAAGACGGCCGTTTTTAACAGATACTCCTGCGCGGAATTTAGCCTGAAAATCAACGCTCACTTCGTAACAGCAACCTCTGATTGCCGGGCCAAAACCCACGCGTATATCAACACTGCGGCTGTTAAATCTTTGACGCATTAAACGCACGGCGCTGCCTGCTATATTTTCCAGGCTGCCGCGCCAACCGGCATGCACCAGGCCTATTGCCGGAGTTTTAGGATCATATATAAAAACAGGCAGGCAATCAGCAGTAAAGATCGCAAGCGGCACATCTTTTGCGGCGGTAACAAACCCGTCGCATGCATCTAAGGCGTCGTTATAACTAACAGCGCCACAACCTCTGTGGCTTTTATCAATACAAGCAAGGTTTCCGGAATGTATTTGCTTGGCGCAGACTAAACTCTTGTGGTCAACGCCGAGGCCGGCTAAAAATTTCTTACGGTTATCAAGCGACGCTGAAGCATCTCCGTAAGACAACGACATATTGCCGCTGACGCGGTTGCTAAAAGCAGCGATAACTTTTTCGTCGTTGGAACCAAATACGGATCTCATTCTACGTTTATCCTGTAGGGGCGGGTTTAAAACCCGCCCCGACGATGACGACACCTCAACCGACTTATCCCGCGATTTTAAACCTTTAACAATCTTTATTTGGTATTTTTTTACCTTCAGGTGCCCGGCCAACAGATCGACTAACTGCGCGTTGGCCTCTCCGTCCTGCGCCGGACGGCTGAGGTGCACTTTAAACTTTCCGTTCTCCTCAACAACGCGGTTGAAGCTCGCCTTTGGGCTCACCCGCACAGAAACAATCATACCTGACTTTCTATCTGTTTTGTGTCCTGCAGGCCGATAAACTTTTCGTTGAATTTTTCAAGGCGCTTGCCGGCGTCGTCGTATTTGGTCCTGGCGTTACCGAGATGGCTGCCTAAGATGTCAAACTCTTCCTTGAATTTGTTTATCTCCACCGACAAAGCCGAGAGCCCCTTAAGTATCTGCTTGGCGTTTTCTTCTATTTTTAATCCACGCAGGCCAAAACAGATGACCTGCAGATAGGCAAAAAAGGTGTTCGGCGAAACGGGGATAACCTTGCGGCCGACAAAATAACTCAAAAGGTCTTCTTTGATCACCGCCTCGTAATAAACGCTCTCGGCGGGGATATACATCAGCGCGAAATCATAGGTGTTTTCTTCGGGCAGGATGTATTTTGCGGCAACTTCTTCTACGCGGTTCTTGACGTCCTGAAGGAATTTTTTACGGCAGGTGTTTTTTTCCTGCTCATCAGCGCACGCGGCCATCTTTTGAAAATTCTCCAGGCTGAATTTGGCATCCACCGGCACCAGGCGCCCGCCCAGGCGGATGATCGCGTCCACTGCTTCGCCCGATTTAAAACGGTACTGCATCTGGTAATGCTCGCGCGGCAGGACCTGCCCCAGGAGATTCTCCAGCATCGTCTCCCCCATCTGCCCGCGGAATTTCGGGGCGCGCAGTAATTCCTGGAGGCTGGAGATGTCTTTACTGATCTCTACGATGCGCTCGTTGGTCTTGCCGAGCCGGCCCAGCTCTTCCCTGACGTTTCCAAAGACGCTTGTGGTGCTGCTTAAATTCTGGGCAATGATCTTATTGGCTTCCTGGATGGACTGCGTCATTTGATTAAGACGCTGGTTGACCTGGGAGG
>JAUYEC010000162.1 GCA_030691585.1 Candidatus Omnitrophota bacterium | reverse complement strand
GAAAGAAACACCACTATCCCTACGCGCAAGAGCCAGGTATTTTCCACGGCCGCCGATAATCAGAACGCGGTGACCATACGTGTCATCCAGGGCGAACGCCAGATGGCTGAGGCCGCCGGCAACGTGGAGTTGGGCCGGTTTGACCTGGTGGGTATCCCGCCGGCTCCGCGCGGTATGCCGCAGATAGAAGTCGCTTTTGATATTGACGCCAACGGCATAGTGCATGTTTCGGCCAAGGATCTGGGCACAGGTAAAGAGCAGTCCATCAAGATCACCGCTCCCAGGAAATTATCCAAGGAAGATATTGATAAGATGGTCAAGGATGCCGAAAAATTTGCCGCCGAGGATACAAAGATGAAAGAAGAAGTGGAGGCCATCAACCAGGCGGACCAGTTGGTCTACGCTACCGAGAAGTCGTTAAAAGATTACGGCGACAAGGTTAGCCAGTCGGACCGCGCCGGCATAGAGGCCAGTATTAATGACCTTAAGGCCGCGATTAAAGAAAAAAATATCGAGCGGATCAAGAAGGGCATGGAAGACTTGACGCGCGCTTCACATAAACTGGCTGAAGAGATATATAAGCAGGCCAACGCTGCAAAACAGCAGCAAGGGCAGCCGCAGCAGGGGCAAGATAGCGCCGGCGCCCAGGAAGCGCCGCAACAGGAAACAAAAAAAGACGACGTTATTGACGCGGAGTTTAAGGAAGAGGACGATAAAAAATAAAATTAGGGACGGTTCTTAACTCAAAGCAAAAGTGTCCCCTTTTTGGGGACAGTTTAAGATTGTCTTAAGAACCGTCCCTGACTGAATACGATGGCTACCAAACAGGATTATTACGAGGTCTTAGCGGTTAAAAAGAACGCGACTCTGGATGAGATAAGAAAAGCTTACCGCGAAGCAGCACTGCGCTATCACCCTGACCGCGTGCCGCATGAACAGAAAAAAGAGGCCGAGGAAAAATTCAAGGATATTTCCGAGGCCTACGCGGTGCTTTCGGACGCGCAGAAAAGGGCGCTCTACGACCAATACGGCCATTCCGGCATAGACCAGAAATACGCTTATGAAGACATATTCAAGGGCGCTGATTTCAGCAGCGTTTTTCAGGATCTTGGCGACTATGGCGTGGGTGGCGGGTTATTTGAGGAGATCTTCAGCGACCTTGGTTTTGATATATCCGGGGGCCAGGGGAGAACAGGCAAGCGGCCGCGCCGCGGGCATGACCTGCAGGTTGCGGTAGATATCACCCTGGAAGAAGCGGCAACAGGGACAGAGAAGACCATTGTCCTGCCGCGCTATGAGATCTGCGCCGTTTGTTCCGGCACGGGTGCCAAGCCCGGGAGCAAGAAAATCACTTGTTCCCAGTGCAGGGGGCAGGGCCGGGTTGTAGTTTCGAAAGGTTTTTTTCAGGTGGCCCAGACTTGTCCGCGCTGCGGCGGAGAAGGCAGCGCTATCCAGACGCCTTGCAGCGAATGCCGCGGCGAAGGCAGGACCAAGGCCACGCATAAGATCAAGGTCAAGATACCCGCCGGAGTTGACAGCGGTTCGCAATTGCGCGTGCGCGGAGAGGGCGAGGCGGGTTCTGCCGGCCGGGGGGATCTTTATGTAGTCGTTGAGGTCAGGCCGCATGCGGTCTTTAAGAGGCATGATAACGATATACTAATTGAGACAGCTATTAGCCTCAGTAAGGCGATATTAGGCGCTGAAATTGAGGTTCCGACCTTAGACGGCCACGTGCAGATGAAGATCCCGCCGGGCACCCAGAGCGGGCGGGTCTTCCGCCTTAAAGAAAAGGGGATTCCCGATGTGCACGGCGGCGGCCCCGGCGACGAACTGGTAAAAGTGGATGTGGAAATTCCCATTCGCCTGAACAATCAGCAGCGCCGGCTGATCGAAGAATTTGCCAAACTTTCGGGTGAGGATGCCTCCGGCAGCAGTTTTACGGATAAGATAAAAAGGACATTCAGTTGATTGGTAGGGGCGGGTTTAAAACCCGCCCCTACAGGACGAAAGGTTTTGTAGGGACAGCATACTATGCTGTCCCTACAGATACTTCTGAAGCGAGGGAAAATGCCTACATACGATTACGAATGCAGCTCATGCGGACATACTTTTGAGGCATCCCAGAAGATGTCCGATAAGCACCTGGAAGAATGCCCAAAGTGCAAACATAAAGTAAAAAGATTGATTTCAAGCGGTGCCGGAATAATTTTCAAGGGGTCCGGATTCTACGCTACCGATTACCGCAAGCAGGCCAAAAAAGTCCCGGCTAAACCCGGTGGATCCTGTCCCCACAGCAATAAAGATGGCTGTGGCGGATGTCCTCATGTCGGATGAAGTAAGGGGGCTGAATAAGGCCTCTTGTTTAATCGCGTGGTTCCCCGTCCTTTTTTTTATGGCGGTGATCTTCCGCGCCTCCGCTACGCCGGGCAAGGACATCCCACCGCTGTTTCCTTTTCAGGATATAGCTTGGCACTTTGGCATTTATCTTATCATGGCTTATTTTTTTTCGCGCGCGCTGCGCTCAACCTGGGGGCGGATGAGCGTCAAAAAAATTCTTTTATTTACCCTTGCCTTTGCCGTCTTCTATGGTATAACTGACGAATTGCACCAGTTGTTTACGCCGGGCAGGTCGGCAACCGGCTTTGACGTCTTAATTGACAGCCTGGGCGGCCTTACAGGAGGTTTGATCTATAAGTGGCTATTGTAAAGCCCTTTGCGGCCGTTTATTATAATCCTCAAAAGGTCAGCGATCTCTCTAAGGTGGTCTGTCCGCCTTATGATGTGATCTCTCAGCCCCGCCAACTCTATTACCACGATCTTGATCCGCGCAATTTTATCCACATACTGCTCGGCAAAGACACCCCGCAAGAAGATAAATATGAACGCGGCGGAAAAACTTTCTCGGAGTGGTTAGCCCAGGGAGTGTTCTTGCAAGATATTAAACCGGCTATTTATTTCTATAGCCATCGGTATAGGCTCAAGGGTGAAACCAGGACCCGGTTGGGTTTTATTTCGTTGCTGCACCTCGGGGATAAGGAATCATCGCCCTTTAAGCACGAACATACGCACCAGCAGGCCAAAGACGACAGGTATAAACTGCTTAAGGAGGTAAGAGCCAATTTAAGCCCGATATTTGTGGTCTTTAAGGATAAGCTAAGGGTGATCAATTATATTTACCAGAAGCATATCAAGCAGGCTGCTGCCTTCATAGAAGTTACCGATGACGACAAGAATACGCATAAGATCTGGAGAATAGACGATGAGGCGGCCCTCCGGCAGATCGAGCAAAAAATGCGCGACGAGCATGTCTTTATCGCCGACGGCCACCACCGTTTTGAAGTGGCTTGCGCCTGGCGCGACTCAATGCTGGCGACTCTCCCTCAAGCTAGCGGCCGGGAGAGTTTTAATTACATCATGTCATATTTTACCAATACCGATCCGCGCGGGCTCTTGATCTTACCCATTCACCGCCTGCTAACTTTTCCCGCCGGACTGACTACCGCACAATTTTTGGAAAGTGCCAGGGCTTATTTTGACGTGGAAGAGCTTAAGGATAAGGCGCGCCTTTTCTTTCTGATGGAAAAAAACGGCGGCAGAGAGCATATATTCGGGATGTATAAGGAAAAAAAATATTGGCTCTTGCGCCTGAAAAACGTTTCCATCCTGAATACCCTCTTGAGTGATAAGCCGCCGGAATATCGTATGCTCGACGTTTCAATTTTAAACCGTGTTGTTTTTGAAAATCTTCTTAAAATAATGCCTCAGAAAGAAGGTTGCCTTAAATTCAGCGCCCAGGCCGATGATCTTATTAAAGAGGCCGACTGTGATGGCTCTTGCGCTGTTTTCTTTTTGAAGCCGGTAATGATGGAGCAGATAATGAACGTGGCCCTGGCCGGCCAGCGCATGCCGCCTAAGTCCACGTATTTTTACCCCAAGGTATTGTCGGGGCTATTGATCAATAAGTTGGAATAAGCCTATGGCACTTTTCGGAAGGCCAAAATACACGATAGTCCGGTTAAAAAAGAAGGACATGCCTGAGGGGCTTTGGACAAAATGCGATGGCTGTTCGACTACGCTTTACAACAAAACTCTTGAGGAAAACCTCAGGGTCTGTCCGAAATGCGGCAATCATTTTGTCCTGGGCGCCTGGGAGAGGATCAGCATCCTCGTGGACAAGGATACTTTCCGGGAATACGACAAGGAAATGGAGTCGGCCGATCCCCTGGATTTTAAAGGGCCAAAAACCTATAAAGAAAAAATCGCGGCTGACCAGGCCGCTACCGGCTTAAAAGACGCGGTTATCTCCGGTGAAGGCAGGCTTGATGGGAAGCTGGTGGTCGTAGCGGTGACAGATTCGCGTTTTATCATGGGCTCAATGGGCTCGGTTGTAGGCGAGAAGATCACGCGCTCAATAGAGTCGGCGACAAAAAATAAGCTGCCTATAATTATTATCTCGGGCTCAGGCGGAGGGGCCAGGATGTATGAAGGGATGTATAGCCTGATGCAGATGTCAAAGACGTGCGCAGCACTCAGTTACCATAAAAAAGCCAGGCTTCCTTTTATTTCAGTGCTGACTAACCCTACCATGGCAGGTATCATGGCTTCGTTTGCGGGGGTTGGGGATATTATTATCGCTGAACCCAGGGCGTTGATCGGTTTTACCGGGCCGCGGGTTATTGAGCAGACTATCCGCCAGAAATTACCGGTCGGATTCCAGCGTTCCGAATTCCTGCTGGAGCATGGCCTGATCGATATGATCGTGCAGCGGAAAGATATGAAACAGACGTTGAGCCTGCTGATCGATTATTGCAGTTAATAAGAGAAACCATGGCACAGGTAAGCCTTAGAAATGTCTGCAAGATTTTTCCCGGGAATGCCCTGGTGGTGGATAAGGTAAACTTGGGTATCGAGAACAAGGAATTCATGGTGCTGGTTGGGCCCAGCGGATGTGGCAAGTCCACGACGCTGCGGATGATCGCCGGCCTTGAAGAGATCACCTCCGGCGACATTTATATAGGCGATCAGCTGGTTAACGATGTGCCCGCCAAGGACCGCAACATCGCCATGGTTTTCCAGAACTACGCGCTTTACCCCCATATGACCGTCTTTGAAAACATGTCGTTTGGCCTGCGCCTGCGCCGCATCCCCAAGAAAGAGATCCTGGAGAGAGTAACCGAAGCCGCTGAAATACTCGGGATCAAGCGCCTTTTAAACCGCAGGCCCAAGGAGCTTTCGGGCGGGGAGCGCCAGCGCGTTGCCGTAGGCAGGGCGATAGTCAGGAAACCCATGGTATTTTTATTTGACGAGCCCCTGAGCAACCTTGACGCCAAGATGCGTGTGCAGATGCGCACCGAGATACACAAACTGCATTTAAAGCTCCAGACCACGATCATCTATGTCACCCACGACCAGGTGGAAGCTATGACCATGGGTAACCGTATCGCGGTAATGAAAGACGGGCTTATCCAGCAGGTTGCTGATCCCATCACCGTTTACGACCACCCTAAAAATAAATTTGTTGCCGGTTTTATCGGTTCGCCCCCGATGAATTTTATGCGCGGCGCGCTCATCAAGAAAGAGGGCCGGGTCTATTTTGACGAGGGTAAGATCATGGTCAAGATCGTTGATGAAATGCGGCTTAAGCTCGAGCCATACCTGGGTAAAGAGGTGTTTTTTGGTATCCGCTCCGAGGATATTTACGATAAATTATTCGTGACACAGGCGCCGCCGGAGAACGTGATCAACGCCCGCTGTGAGGTCTATGAGCCCATGGGGCCCGAGGTCTACCTCTACCTGAATACCGGTAAGCATTCTTTTATCGCCCGCGTGGGCGCGCACGACCAGACAGAAGTCAACCAGAATATGGACCTTGTTCTTGATATGAGCAAGGCGCATTTTTTTGATCCGGATACCGAAGAAACCATCTGTTAGCCTCCGCAATAATCCTGCTATAACAGCCTCCGCAATAATCCTCCGCAATAATCCTTGCCTATTTTTTCTTTTTGTGCTAACCTAATAAAAATATAATATCTTACGCGTCTTTTTAAATAATTTATATATATAACGAACCACAGTTGATGGCTGGCATAAAACCAAAGAATTTTATCATCGGCATTGACCTTGGCGGCACCAATTTAAAAGCCGGCCTCGTGGATTTAAATTATAAGATCAGGTATAGGTATAATTTAGCCACGCGCAGGTATATTCAAAAGGAAGGTCTTATCTCGGCGATCATCTATTGCGTCAATAAGATCATCCAGGACAATGATTTAAGGACCGATGAGATAGGTGCTATAGGGATCGGCCTGCCCGGGCCGGTTGACCCAAAAAACGGCATCGTGCATTTCCTGCCCAATATTCCCGGTTGGCGCCGGGTCAGACTAAAAAAAATATTGCAAAATAAACTCAAACTCCCCGTTTTCTTAGACAATGACGTAAAACTCATAGCATTGGCCGAACAGAAGCTGGGCAGTGCCGCAGGCTTTAAAAATTCGCTGTGTATTACCCTGGGCACCGGTGTCGGCGGAGGTTTGATCCTTGAGGGTTCGCTCTATCGGGGCCTTGACAATGCCGCCGGAGAAATAGGGCATTTACCCATTAATGAGTTTGGGCCGCGCTGCAATTGCGGGGGCAGGGCCTGCCTTGAATCTTACATTGGCAACAAGGCTATTTTAAGGCGGGCCAGGCGTGAGTTTGGCAGCGGCATATCCCTGGAAAGATTAAGCAAGCTTGCGGCAGGCGGCAATAAAAAAGCGCGGCGTTTTTGGTCCAAGGTCGCTGGGCATTTGGGTGTGGCATTGGCAGGAGTAGTGAATTTACTTAATTTAGACGCCGTCATTATCGGGGGTGGAGTGTCCGGAGCGGGAAAGATCTTATTTGATACCGTGAGAAAGACTATCAGGATACGCGCGATGAGTGTGCAGGCCGGCCGCGTAAAAGTGCTGAGGGCCAAATTAGGCTCTGACGCGGGCCTTATAGGTGCCGCTATTCTTGCGCGGGAGGGCTTAGCGCGATGAAAATATTTATTGATACGGCTAATATCAATGAAATAAAAGAGGCTTTGTCCCTGGGCCTGGTTGACGGGGTAACTACCAATCCGACATTGATAGCCAGGGAGAAGCGGCCGGGTGAGCTGATCTTAAAAGAGATCTGCGCTTTGGTGAGCGGCCCGGTGAGCGCGGAAGTGATTTCTTTGGAGTGTTCTGCTATGCTTGGCGAAGCGCGGGAATTGGCTAAGACCGCAAACAATATCGTGATCAAGCTTCCGCTGATTAAAGAGGGCCTTAAGGCGGCCAAGGCGCTTAGTGCTGAAGGTATTAAGACCAACCTTACTTTATGTTTTTCCGCCTCACAGGCGCTGATGGCGGCCAAGGCCGGGGCGGATTACGTTTCTCCGTTTATCGGCAGGCTTGACGATATCAGTCAGGCCGGAATGGATCTTGTCCGCGACATTAAGACGATTTATAAAAATTACGGCTTTAAGACCCAGATCATCGTGGCCTCGGTGCGTAACCCCATGCATGTGGTGGAGGCGGCACTCTGCGGCGCCGACATTGCCACGGTGCCTTTTGCCGTCTGCGAGCAGCTGATTAAGCATCCGCTCACGGATATAGGCCTGCAGCGTTTTTTAGACGATTATAATAGGGCCCTCAAGCAAAAATAATGATTGTTAATCTAATATCCAGACATCTCGGGCCAAAGCATTTGGCAGGTATCAAGTTGATGATACTGCCGTTTTTGGTTTGGGTATGCGTGTTCGTAGCCTGCGTTTCGTCTTTATCTGCCGAAGAAAAAACAGAGACTCCGGCCGAGGCTATTGTTCAGGCTGAAAGCGCAAAGCCGGCTGAAGAGGCTAAGGCAGTAGAAGTGGTTAACCCGGCTGAAGAGGCCAAGTCTGCACAAGAAGCTAAGACAACGGAAGCTGTTTTACCGGCTGAGGAAGCAAAGCCGGCAGAAGTCGTTAACCCAGCTGAAGAGGCCAAGCCGGTAGAAGACGCCAACCTGGTAGGGGGTGCTTTGCCCGCTGAAGCCGTCATCTCATCAGAAACCGCTAAGCCCGCGGAAGATCAGCCCCTCATCATCAATGCCGATAATATTGAATATTCCGGTGTAGCAAACGAAGTCATTGCCACCGGTAACGTGGTGGTGGATAACAAGGGCTCTAAGCTGAGCTGCGCCAGGATGACCGTCAATACGCTCACTAAGGACGCGCAGGCCGAAGGCGACGGGAAAATTAAAGCCAGGCTCGAAGACAGCCAGGGCATAAAAGAAGGGACCAAGATAATCTATAATTTTGAAACCAAGAGCGGCACTATTATTGACGCGGAGTTCAGGTCTAACCCGTATTTCGGCAAGGCCTCCGCGATAGAGAAGCCTAATGAACAGGAGTTTATTATAAAGAAGGGCTTTATTTCCACCTGTAATTATACCCGTCCGCATTGGCGTATGGGCATGGAGAAGGTTAATTTTTACCCTCAAAATAAGATAGATATTGAGGGCGCTACTTTTTATCTGGGGCAGGTGCCGGCGATGTATATTCCAAACTACAGCCACACCCTGCGCGATCCGCTGATGAAGGTGCAATTAAATCCCGGCCACTCTAAGGACTGGGGATATTATATGGAGTCAATTTACCGGACTCAGTTCAATGATCATCTGGTCGGCAGGTTATTGCTGGATTACCGCCAGAAAACGGGGTCGGCCGAGGGCTACGGCTTCAATTACCAGCACGAAAATTTCGGCAAAGGCGACCTTAAATATTGGTACACTGAAGAAAGAGTGAAGAAATATTTCGAGTCGGACCAGACCACTGCCAATGAATTTCAGAGATACCTGCTGCGTTGGCGCCATAAATGGATCATAGACAAGAACACCGATTTTACCGCGGAAATGATCAAGCTTATGGACAGCAAGAGAAAAAAAGCCGGATTGGAATATGATGTGCTCAAAGACTATTTTTTCCGCGAATTTGAAAAGGACAGCGAACCGCTGACTTATTTTTTGCTCCACCACAACTTTTCTTATTCAACCCTGGATTTTTACGCCCAGAAGCGCCTGAACCACTGGTATGAACAACAGGATAAATTGCCGGAGATCCGCTATTCCATGCCCAGCCTTCAGCTGGGCAATACGCCGTTATATCTGGACAACAGCAGTTTATTTACCAACTATAGCAAGAAAGAACCGGCCGGCACTTATACTGATTCGGACATTTCCATGACCAGGTTTGATTCCATAACCAGGTTGTCGATGCCGCGAAAAGTCTTTTTTGTTGAGTTTACGCCTTTTGTAAAGAGCCAGGAGACTTATTATAATAAAGACAATTTTGGCGATACCAATCTCGTGAGGACGATTTTTTTCAGCGGCGCGGATATGAGCACTAAATTCTACCGTTTGTTTAACGTTAAGACTAATGCCCTGGGTTTGGATATCAATCAGCTCCGGCATATAATAACGCCGATTGTAGGTTATACTTACCAGAATTCCCCGACCATCTCCAGTTCAAAATTAAAGCAGTTTGACAGCATAGACACCATAGGTTTTTCCGGAAGTACCGCGCTATTGGGAATCTACAACAAACTGCAGACTAAGCGTAACGGCGCGAGCGTTGACCTGGTGGATTTCAGGGTGGATAATACCTATAATTTCAGGACTAAGACTACCCCGGGCAGCCTGTCGGATTTCCTTTTTCATATCAGGGTCCTGCCTTATTCCTGGATGACTTTTGAGTCCGACGCCACCTACAAACATTCCGGCGACAGCAATGACCCGAATTACGGCAAGTTCACCGACGTAAATTACAATCTTAGTTTAGCCTTTGGCGAAGAGCGCTCATTCGGCCTGGGCCAGCGCTACGCCCGCGGCCTCGGCAACGAAATGACTTATGAGTTGATATGGCGCCTTAATCCGAAATGGAAGTTTTCCGTTTATCAGCGCCGGCAATTCGCCAATGTTACCGGCATCAAAAGCGGTTTAAGGGAGCAGGAATACGTGCTCTCCCGGGATTTCCATTGCTGGCAATCGGATTTTACCTGGAACATCAAGAGGGGCCAGGGCGAGAGTATTTGGCTTGTATTCCGGCTCAAGGCCTTTCCGGAATTGGAATTTGATTATAACCAGGCTTACCATCAACCCAAGCCGGGTTCGCAGTCAGAGCAGAATTATTAATGGACGCGGCAGGATTTCGGAGGATATCAAAGTGAATATTTCAATAGTAGGTTCGGGTTATGTGGGTTTGGTTACCGGCGCCTGCCTTGCGGAATTAGGCAACCGTGTGCTTTGTGTTGATAGTGATTTGACAAAGACTGCCGGGTTAAAGAAAGGCATTATCCCCATATACGAGCCGGGGCTCAAAGAGCTGATCGCCCAAAACGTGTCCAAAAAAAGGCTGCGGTTCGGCTCCAGTATTGAAGAGGCAGCCAAGGTTTCCGAGATCATCTTTATCGCCGTAGGCACCCCCTCAATGGATAACGGAGAGGCCGATCTTACCGGCATAGAGAATGTCGCGCGTAACATTGCCTTGCATATGGACGGTTACCGCTTGATCGTGGAAAAGTCCACGGTGCCGGTTGAGACCGGCAGTTGGGTAAAACATACCATCTCTACCTACATCAAGAAAAAGACGCATTTTGATGTTGCCTCCAACCCCGAATTCTTAAGGGAAGGCTCGGCCATAAGCGATTTTATGCATCCGGACAGAATAGTCGTCGGTGTTGAATCAATTAAAGCCGCGAACATCCTGAAATCTCTATATAAACCGTTGAACGCCCCGATAGTGGTCACTAACATTAAGAGCGCGGAGCTGATCAAGCACGCCTCCAATGCCTTCCTTGCCACCAAGATCTCGTTTATCAACGCTATCTCGCGTATATGCGATAAGGTGGGCGCCGACGTTTTGGAAGTCGCCGAAGGCATGGGGCTGGACAGAAGGATCGGCCGGGAATTTTTAAACGCGGGGCTCGGTTACGGCGGTTCGTGTTTCCCTAAGGACCTGGATGCCTTTATCAGTATCGCCGAGAAAATAGGCTATAGTTTTGACCTCTTAAAAAGTGTCAGGCATATAAATGCGGAACAACGGGCCTTTGTGCTTAAAAAAATAAAAGACGTTTTGTGGATCATTAAGGATAAAACTATCGCTGTATTGGGCCTGGCTTTTAAGCCTGATACCGACGATATCCGTAATGCCCCGTCGCTGGGCCTGATCAGGATGCTGGAGGCTGAAGGTGCCGCGTTGAAGATCTATGATCCCCAGGTCAGCAGTAAAGCCCGCGATGCCCTAAAAGGCGTCAGGGTTTGTAAAGATCCGTACGAGGCCGCGCGCGGGGCGGATTGCCTTGTGGTGGTCACAGAGTGGAATGAATTCAAGGAGCTTGATTTTGCTAAGGTTAAAAAACTACTTAAAAGGCCGCTTGTCGTTGATTGCCGCAATATCTATGATCCGGCGGCGATGAAAAAAATGGGATTTACTTATGTCGGAGTGGGGAGAGGCCTTTAGTTATGGTTGCGAATTTTGACATATTGAAGAAGAAGATTGCGGCAAAAAAAGCAAATATCGCGGTCGTGGGCCTGGGTTATGTGGGCCTGCCTTTGGCGTTGGCATTTGCCAAGAAGGGCATCAATGTCCTGGGGATAGAAATAGACAAGGGCCGGCTGGAGAATATCAGAAAAAAAACGTCTTATATCACGGATATCTCTACCAAAGAGCTGAGGGCCGCGCTGGACTCCGGAAAATTTACGGCCAAAGGAGATTTTTCGCCGCTGGCGGACCGCGATGTTATTATCATCTGCGTTCCTACGCCCTTAAAAAGGAAATACCACCCGAATATCACCTATATAAGACAGGCGGTAAAATCCATTGCTAAAAATATAAAGACGGGCAGCCTGGTGATATTAGAAAGCACGACTTATCCCGGAACGACCGAAGAGGTGATACTTCCGTTATTGGAGGCAGCCGGACTTAAACACGGACGGGATTTTTATCTGAGTTTTTCTCCGGAGAGGATAGACCCGGGTAATCTTCTTTATCCGGTGCATAAGATACCCAAGGTTGTCGGCGGCATAAGCCCCGAGGCGACCACGCTTGCCACGCTGGTTTATAAAAATATAATTGATAAAGTTGTGCCGGTATCAAGTGCGCGGGTTGCGGAGTTCACGAAATTGTTGGAGAATACTTTTCGCCTGGTCAACATCGGCCTTATTGATGAGCTGGCGATGATGGCGCATAAAATGGGTATTGCTATCTGGGAAGTAATTGACGCGGCATCGACCAAGCCGTTCGGTTTTATGCCTTTTTATCCCGGGCCGGGCGTGGGTGGGCATTGTTTAGACAAGAACGAAACAGTTTTTATTAAAGATGGCTACTCTCTAAAAACAATGCGTATTCCGGAATTTATAGATTATATCCGTGATAGAAAAGATGATACCGAGATACTTTCTTTCGACCCCGTCAAAAGACGAAGTATCTTTAGGAAAGTTGTGGCCGCTTCAGCCAGGCCATATAACGGCCCGATGTTTGATATTACTACTGAAGACGGGCGCCATCTTAAGGTTACGGATTTACATCCTATGTTTGTATATACAGGTAAGTCCTGGCAATTAAAATATGCCAAGGATTTATTAAAAGGTGACTTATTGCCTTTATCCTTGAAGTTACCGTCTTTTGACAGCCGTAGGGCCGCTGTCGCAAATATAGATATAATAGAAGAGATTGCAAAAAATGGAGTCGGGCTCATCGAGAAGATTCGGGTCAGGCCGGTTGGTTTTTCCTGGAAAGATTACGCTTTAGAGATAAAAACGATCGTGCGTCAGGACAACCAAGGTAAATTGTCCGATACCTGCTGGGATTATTTCTCCGATAATGTTTTGCCTTTGACGTATTTCTACAGGCTGGAGGAATTAGTCAAGATTGACCACTCGCGGCTTAAACTTGTCAGCGGCCGGGGTCCTAGTTGCAGTGAAATGCCCGCGGTAATCGAGCTGAGCGAAGACTTTTGTCGTCTCATCGGGTACTATTTGAGCGAAGGATGCTATACTAAAGACAAATCCGCCAGGATAAGATTTTCTTTTAATCGTTCGGAAAAAGAATACATTGAAGATGTAATAAGCATCTTGCGTCCTTTGGGGATCAGGACATCTATTTACGAATCCAAAAGATGGCACACTTCCTGCATAAAGGTTTCTTCAAACCTTTTTGGTTTTTTAATCCGGGATATATTGCGCTGCGGCGCAAATTGTTATGAGATGAGCGTCCCCGAACGTCTTTTTAGCCTAGATTTATCCAGGAAAAAAGCGCTGGTTTCCGGTTTACTCAACGGAGACGGATGCGTGGAGCATTTCTTTGGAAAATGGCGCTACCGTAAGAATGAGAAAGAATTTTTCCACAATGTCAATACCGCAAACATCAGTTTTTTTACTTCCAGCAAAACGCTGTTTCAGCAGTTGATTATTTTATTACATGATCTTAATATTGTTTCTACGTTTAAGAAGCGCCAATATGCGCTTTCCATATTTGGTTATCGGCAATTAGCTTTTTTCAGGGATATGTTCAGGGGAAAGAAGAGAGAGATCATCGAGAAGTATTTAGAATTGAATAAAAACAGGCCTAGGAATAAAACATTTAAGAAGATTGATAAATTTGCTGTCGTAAAAGTAAGGTCTATTAGTGAAACTAAAGGGGATTGGGTCTATTCCGTTGAAACAGATAAACCACATTCTTTTGTTACTTCTTACGGCATTGTCGTGCATAATTGCATCCCCAAAGACCCGTTGTATCTTTACTGGAAAGCCAGGCATGCGGGTTTCCGTTCGCGCTTTATTAAGCTGGCGTCGGATGTGATAAATTTTATGCCGGAATACGTAGTTAAGCGCCTGGAAGAGGCTCTAAAGGTCAGGGGGCTGGCCTTAGCCGGCGCGAAGGTCCTGGTGCTCGGGCTTACCTATAAGAAGGATATATTGGACCTGCGCCAATCGCCGAGCCTGGGCATTGTCGAGATACTGCGCAAATTTAATGCCGGGGTTTCTTATCATGACCCTTTGATACCATATTTAAATTGGCATGATCTGGATATGAAGTCAATAAAGTTGAATAAAGGATCCTTAGCCGGATTTGACGCTGTGATTATCGCCACTGACCATTCAGCCGTGGATTATGACTTAGTTTTAAAAAATTCAAAACTTATCCTTGATACCCGCCGCGTATACAAGGGCAGCAATTCGGGAAAGGTGGTATTATTATGAGCAGGTTTTTGGTTACAGGCGGCGCCGGTTTTATCGGAGGCCACATTACCGAGGAGTTGGTCAGGCGCGGCCATCATGTCCGGGTGTTGGACAATTTTTCCAGCGGTAAAATAGAGAATATCAAAAAAGTGATGGGCAAGATCGAGCTTGTTCGCGCCGACATACGTTCAAAGGAATCTTGCGACAAGGCTTGTAAGGGCATGGATTTTGTCCTGCACCAGGCTGCTCTTCGCAGTGTGCCGAAATCAATGAATGACCCGCAGTCCTATAACGAAGTCAATATCGGCGGGACACTGAATATGCTGCAGTCAGCCGCAAAGCATAAGGTAAGGCGGTTTGTTTTTGCCTCGTCAAGTTCGGTCTACGGCGACACCAGCGATTTTCCGGAAAAAGAGTCATTTTTCCCGCGGCCGATTTCTCCATACGCGCTTAGTAAGCTGGCCGGAGAATATTATTGCCAGATATTCAGCTGCCATTGGGGGCTGGAGACAGTAAGCCTGCGTTATTTTAATGTGTTCGGGCCGCGCCAGGCTCTAGACGACGAATATGCCGTGGTTATACCTAAGTTTATCACTTGTATGCTTAATGACGAGCATCCGCCTATCTACGGAACCGGCAAGCAGTCGCGTGATTTTACCTTTGTCTCCAACGTGGTGGATGCTAATATTCTGGCCGCGACAAGAGCGCGCGCGGCAGGCTCCGTTTTTAACGTGGCTTCGGGCAGGGATTACAGCGTCCTGGACCTGGTGAAGATGCTGAATAAGATAATGGGTAAAAACATCAAACCTGTTTTATTGGCTAAACGGCCGGGAGATGTGTTCCGTACCCTTGCAGACCTGACGAATTCTAAAAAAAACCTGGGATTTACTCCGCGCGTGGATTTTTGCGCGGGCCTGGTTAAAGCAGTGGAGTTTTTTAAAAATGCCTAAACCTACTATTGTGGTTACCGGCGGCGCCGGTTTTATCGGGTCCCATTTATGCGAGCAGCTGCTTAAAGACGGATCCCGGGTGATCTGCCTGGATAACCTGATCACCGGCACCATGGAAAACATAGAACACCTCTTAGGTGATAGAAACTTCAGGTTCAAAAAGCACAATGTCGCAAAACCGATCGATATCGCGGGGTCAGTATCTTATGTCCTGCATTTTGCGTCCCTGGCATCGCCGGAAGATTACCTGAAATATCCCATACCAACCTTAAAAGTCGGCTCTTTGGGTACGCATAACGCCTTGGGCCTGGCAAAGGTAAAAAAAGCTAAATTCCTACTGGCTTCTACGTCGGAAGTTTACGGTGACCCGCTGGAGCATCCCCAGAAAGAAAGTTACTGGGGCAATGTCAATCCCGTCGGTGTGCGCGGCTGTTTTTCAGATGATACGGAAGTATTAACAAAAGAGGGCTGGAAATTATTTAGCGACTTATTGAGCGATGACGAAATTACAACATTAAACGAGGATAAATTTCAAATAGAATATCAAAAACCAATAGAGATGATTAAGGAAAGATATATTGGCCAGCTTGTTAGGTTCACAAATACTAAGGTAGATTTATTGGTAACGCCAAATCATAAAATGTATGTAAGGCAGAAAGAGAGAAACAAATTTAGGTTAATCGAGGCCTTTGAGTGTATTCGTTGGGATAGGGCAGAATTATTAAAATCCGGCAGATGGGTTGCAGATGAGAAAGAATATTTTTATTTACCCTTGGTCAAGAATGCGAAGACAAAGCAACATGCGAAAATAGACATGGATATATGGCTTGAATTTTTCGGATATTTTATTACAGAAGGCTGCACTTATTTGAATAAGAGACAATCAATTATTAATAATATAACTTATGAAAATAAAATATGTACAGTGTTAGTTTCGCAGTCTAAAAAGAAGCCGGAGAAGAGAAATAAGATAAAAAAATGCCTTAAAAAACTAGGTTTCAAATTTTATGAAGAAAATGCGCAGTTTAGAATTTTAAGTAAACAATTGTATACTTATCTTAGGCAATTCGGAAAATCAAAAGACAGATACATCCCCAGAGAGCTTTTAACGCTTTCTCAAAGACAATTAAGAATACTTTTTGAGGCGATGATGTTGGGAGACGGCTCAAGCGATGGAAGGAAATTCTATTCCTGTTCTTTTCGCCTACTTAACGATATGCAAGAGATTCTTCTGAAATTAGGCATGAGTGGAAGCATAGGCATAAAGGATAAAAAAAGGGCCACTAAGGCAATTTTTATTTTAACCGACGAACGAAAAGATTTTCTTACTCCGTTATATCCTAAGAGAACTATAGAAAAATATGACGGATATGTTTATTGTGTAAATGTGCCTAACCATATAATATATGTAAGAAGAAATGGCAAAGTTCTTTGGTGTGGTAATTGTTACGATGAATCAAAGCGCTTTGCCGAAGCCATCACTATGGCATATTACCGGACGCATAATATTGACACCAGGATCGTGCGTATTTTCAATACGTACGGACCTTCCATGAGGATGAAAGACGGCCGCGTGGTCCCCAATTTTATTTATCAGGCCTTAAGCCAAAAGCCGATCACGGTTTACGGCAGGGGGGAGCAGACCAGGAGTTTTTGTTATGTTGACGACCTGGTAGAGGGCATAATCCGCTTAATGGCCAAGCCGATGCACGAACCGCTTAACCTGGGCAATCCGGGTGAGTTTACTATTCTTGAATTCGCCAAACTAGTGGTTAAATTGACCGGAACTAAGAGTAAAATAATCTATAAACCCCTGCCTCAGGATGATCCCCGTCAACGCAGGCCCGATATAACCAAGGCCAAAAAATTGCTGAAATGGCAGCCTGAAGTTGAGCTTAAAGAGGGGCTGGCAAGGACCATTGAGTGGTTCAGCCGGCGCCTTGGCCGGTTGTCTTTACCCTGAGCGAAGTCGAAGGGTTTACCCTGAGCGAAGTCGAAGGGTTTACCCCGAGCGAAGTCGAAGGGTTTACCCCGAGCGAAGTCGAAGGGTTTACCCCGAGCGAAGTCGAAGGGTTTACCCCGA
>JAUYEC010000156.1 GCA_030691585.1 Candidatus Omnitrophota bacterium | reverse complement strand
ATTCGGGCGAAATCCCGCACCCGCCTTTGTAGGGGCGGGTTTGAAACCCGCCCCTACAAAAAATATTTACGTTTTCGCTGCTACAGTTTCCTCGGCAGGTTTTCCCGCCTGGGCCTTAATCAGCACGTCTATATCGCGGTGCGCGCGGAAACCAGTTCCCGCAGGTATCAGGTGCCCCACGATGACATTCTCCTTTAAACCCGACAACTCATCGCGCTTGCCCGAAGTAGCCGCTTCAGTCAAAACACGCGTTGTCTCCTGGAAGCTCGCGGCAGATATAAAACTTTCGGTAGTAAGTGAGGCCTTGGTGATCCCCAACAAAAGCGGCGTCGCCTGCGCGGGCTTGCCGTCCTTCTTGATCACGCGGGCATTCTCTTTCTGAAACGTCCATTTATCTACCTGTTGGGTAGCCAGGAATTCGGTATCACCCGGATCCTCTATGCGGATCTTCTTAAGCATCTGCCGGATAATAACCTCTATGTGCTTGTCATTTATACGCACGCCCTGCAGACGATAGACTTCCTGCACTTCATTGACCAGGTATTCCTGCAGGACCTTGTCTCCGCAGACCCTTAAAATATCCTGAAGAACCACCGGCCCGTCGGTCAATTGCTGGCCCGCAGTAACCTTATCTCCTTTATAAACATTGGGATGCTTACCGTGCGGGATGACATATTCCCTGGTCATTCCGGTCGTAGACTTGACCAGAATGACGCGCTGGCCCTTTTTGGTTTCGCCAAACTCCACGAAACCGTCTATTTCAGAAATGATCGCCGGGTCCTTGGGCCTGCGCGCCTCAAATAATTCGGCCACGCGCGGAAGGCCGCCGGTGATATCCCTGGTCTTCATGACGGAACGCGGGATCTTACCGAGCATATCTCCGGCTTCTACCCTTTGCCCGTCTTTAACCAGGATATGGGCACCTGCCGGGATCGGATAGATCCCCATAACCTCTTCAGCCTGATCCAGGATGATGATCTGCGGGTGATATTCCTGCTTATGTTCGACGACTACGCGTTCGGTCAGCTTAGTGACTGGATTCAGTTCTTCCCTGACGGTGATGTTTTCGCGCAGGTCCTCAAATTTTACTCGGCCGCCGACTTCTGTAAGCACCGGCGAAGTATACGGGTCCCAGCGGATAAAGGCCACGCCCTTTACGGATTCTTGACCGTCCGCAATAGTGATAAAACTGCCTTGGATCACCGGATAGCGCTCCAGTTCACGCCCTTGCTTATCGTTGATGCTTATGGAGCCGTTCCTGTTTAAGACTATGAATTCCTTATTTTTCGCCGCCACTTTCAAGTTGTGATATTTTACAATACCTTTATTTTTTGCCTTGCTGAATGATTGCTCGACGATCCTGGAAGCGGTACCTCCGATATGGAAAGTCCTCATGGTCAGCTGTGTGCCGGGCTCACCGATGCTTTGCGCCGCCACAACACCGACAGCCTCTCCTAATTCCACCAGCCGTCCTGTGGCCAGGTTCCTGCCGTAACACTTGGTGCACACACCCCGGCCGGATTCACAGGTCAGGACACTGCGGATGCGGATCTTTTCGATCCCCAGCTTCTCGATCATATTTGCTTTTTCTTCAGTGATCTCGCTGCCGGCTTCTACGATCACCTCATCGGTGATGATATCCACGATATTGTCCAATGCCACCCTGCCCGATATCCTGTCTTTGAGGCTAACGACTTCTTCGTCGCCCTCCACGATCGCCGATACCGTAATACCGTTTAAGGTGCCGCAGTCATGTTCAGAGATGATCACTTCCTGGGCGACGTCGACGAGCCTGCGGGTCAAGTAACCGGCGTCGGCGGTCTTTAAAGCGGTATCGGCCAGGCCCTTGCGCGCGCCGTGCGTGGAAATAAAATACTCGAGGACATTCAGGCCCTCGCGGAAATTAGCGGTGATCGGGCTCTCAATGATCTCGCCCGACGGCTTGGCCATCAGCCCGCGCATGCCGGCCAGCTGCCTGATCTGCAGGCGGGAACCTCGGGCACCAGAATCGGCCATCATGAATATAGGATTGAACGGATCCATTCCTTTAAAGAGAAGGTCCGAGACCTTATCCGTCGTATGCGTCCAGATATCAATGACCTTGGATTTACGCTCGCTGTCGGTGATAATACCTTTACGGTATTGGTCCTCGACCTTGGCGACCTCTTCCTTAGCTTCTTTTAAAACCGCTTCTTTTTCCGGCGGCACCTTGAGGTCGTTAATACCGATGGAAATGCCTCCGCGGGTGGCCATTTCAAAACCGGTCTTTTTTACGTCATCTAAGAGCTGAACGGTAACGGCATGGCCGAATAACTTATAGCAATTAACCACGATATCGCCGACGTTTCCTTTATTCAGGGTAATATTTACATAACCAAATCCTTTCGGGAGCAGCTGGTTGAACAGGACCCTGCCTACGGTCGTAGTGATCAACTGCTTACCGGGAATATTCTTTTTTTCATCTAAATTATAAACATCATCCACATTCATTTTTATTGCCGCGTGCAACCCGGCCGCGCCGTCTTCATAAGCGACGATCACTTCATCGGGGCCGGAAAACATTTTGTTCTCGCCTATTGAACCGGGCTTCTCTTTGGTCATATAGGACAGGCCAAGAATAATATCTTGAGTGGGAGTAACAACCGGCCTGCCGTCTGCGGGAGAAAAAATATTATTGCTGGCCAGCATCAATATCTTGGCCTCTAATTGCGATTCAAGCGACAGCGGCACGTGTACCGCCATCTGGTCGCCGTCAAAGTCAGCGTTAAAAGCGGTGCAGACAAACGGATGTATTTTAATGGATTTTCCTTCGATCAAAAGCGGCTGGAAGGCCTGGATGCCCAGGCGGTGCAGGGTGGGCGCCCGGTTTAAAAGCACCGGATGGTCCTTGATCACTTCGTCTAATATATCCCATACTTCGATCTTGCCGCGCTCCACCATTCTGCGGGCACCCTTTATGGTATGCACAAAACCCTTTTCACGCAGTTTCTTGATGATGAAGGGTTCAAAAAGCTCCAGGGCCATCTGTTTGGGCAGCCCGCATTCATGAAGTTTGAGTTCCGGGCCGACGACAATAACCGAGCGGCCGGAATAGTCGACTCTTTTACCCAAAAGATTCTGACGGAAACGGCCCTGCTTGCCCTTAAGCATATCGGAAAGAGATTTTAAGGGGCGATTATTGGCTCCAACAACTGCCTTTCCGTGCCTTCCGTTATCAAAGAGCGCGTCCACCGCCTCTTGAAGCATGCGTTTTTCATTACGAATGATTATCTCCGGAGCGCTCAGTTCCATGAGTTTCTTCAGGCGGTTGTTGCGGTTGATCACACGCCTGTAAAGGTCATTGAGGTCGCTTGTGGCGAATCTTCCGCCATCTAAGGGGACCAGCGGCCGCAGGTCGGGTGGAATGACCGGCAGGATCTCCAGGATCATCCAGTCCGGATGATTGCCCGATTTCTTAAAATCCTCCACCACTTTTAACGACTTGATGGTTTTGCGGTTTCCCAGGGCATCCTTGGATTTGTCCATGTCGCGGCGCAGCTTACGGCACTGCGCGTCCAGGTCCAATTCTTTCAAGAGGTCCTTTATTGCCTCAGCGCCGATCTTGGCCTTGAAATTGGCCCCGTATTTATTTAAGGCATCCTGATACTGCTCTTCGCTCAAGAGTTCTTTTTTCTTCAGCGGAGCGTTACCCGGATCTACTACCACATATTCCTCATAGTAGATTATTTTCTCAAGGTCCCTTAGGCCTATGTCCAATAACGCCGACATCCTGGATGGCACGGCCTTAAAGAACCAGATGTGCGTGACAGGTGTGGCCAGGTCAATGTGCCCCATGCGTTCGCGCCGGACCGAAGAGCGGTCAACGGTTACCCCGCAGCGGTCGCAGGTAATGCCCTTGAATTTAATGCCCTTGTATTTGCCGCAATTACATTCCCAGTCGCGCACTGGGCCAAATATCTTCTCACAGAAAAGCCCGTCCTTTTCTGGTTTTAAAGTGCGGTAATTAATGGTCTCGGCTTTCTTTACCTCGCCCTTGGACCAGGATTTGATTACCTGCGCCGAAGCGATCTTGATGGAAATATTATCAAACGTTACTATCTCATCCATATTATTTCGCCTTTTCTGTCCGAATGTCCAGACCCAGACCTTGTAATTCTTTAATTAACACGTTGAACGATTCGGGCGTGCCGTGGCTCAAGCGCTGTTCGCCCTTGACGATGGCCTCATAGATCCTGGTCCTGCCGGAGACGTCGTCGCTCTTTACGGTCAACATTTCCTGTAAACTGAATGCCGCGCCATACGCCTCCAGCGCCCAGACTTCCATTTCGCCCAGCCTCTGGCCGCCGAATTGCGCCTTGCCGCCCAATGGCTGCTGGGTCACCAGTGAATAGGGCCCGATGGAACGGGCGTGGATCTTTTCATCAACAAGGTGGATCAGCTTCATTATATAAAGGTAACCTACCGTGATCTTCTGATCAAAGGGTTCTCCGGTATAACCGTCATAAAGCGTGGTCTTTCCGTCTTCAGGCAATCCGGCTTTTTTGAGCATTTCTTTGATTTCGCTTTCGGTCGCGCCATCAAAAACAGGGCAGCTGACCGATATGCCCAATACTTTTGCCGCCCAGCCAAGGTGGCACTCGAGGATCTGCCCCACGTTCATACGCGAGGGCACACCCAGCGGATTCAGGACCACTTCTACCGGAGTACCGTCTGCCATATAGGGCATATCTTCCTCGGGAAGGAGCCTGGCTACAACACCCTTGTTCCCGTGCCTGCCGGCCAGCTTGTCGCCTTCGGCGAGCCTGCGCTTGGTGGCGATATAAACTACCACCCTTTTTAGGACACCCGCCGGCAATTCGTCTCCGCGCCTGACTTTTTCAATCTCCTGTTCCTCTTCGGAGAGCAACTCGCGTATCTGCTCGTCGAATGAGGCGGCTGAGATCTTGGCCTCTTCGTTATCGCTATAATCAAAATTCAGAACTTTCTTTTTGTCCACGCCCAGGATCTGGCTCAAGCGGGCTATTTTTTCCTGTTCCACAAATTCTATTTCCTGCCTGTAATATGCTCTTATCTCGCGGATCTTGGCCAATTCTTTTGTCTTTTCCTCCTTGGACTTGCGGCCGCGGTCCTTGCGCTGAAACACATGCACATCTATGACCACACCTTCAACGCCCGGAGGCACGATCAATGACGAATCGCGCACGTCGCCGGCTTTTTCACCGAATATCGCCCGCAATAAGCGCTCTTCAGGAGAAGGCTCGACATCGGTCTTGGGAGTGATCTTACCCACCAGAATGTCTCCTGGTTCCACTTCGGCCCCGAGACGTATAATTCCGTTCTCGTCTAAGTTGCCGCGCGATTCTTCGCTGACATTGGGTATGTCAGAGGTGATCTCTTCATTACCCAGGCGCGTTTCCGTGGCTTCTATCTCGAATTCCTCAATGTGTATAGAGGTAAAGGTATCTTCTTTGACCAACTTGTTGCTGATGAGGATCGCGTCTTCAAAGTTGTAGCCGCGCCAGGGCAGGAACGCGCAGAGCACGTTCTTTCCCAGTGCCAGCTCTCCTTCTTTTGTGCCGATGCCGTCTGCTATCGCGTCGCCTTTTTCCACATGCTGGCCGGGCTTGACCAGGGGCCTCTGGTTCAGGCAGGTATCGGCGTTGGTGCGCAGGAATTTCTTTAATTCATAAGTTCTTTTGCCGATGGTTATATCCGAAGAACTGACGCTATTGACCTTTCCGGATTCCTGGGCTATGACCACTGTTCCGGAATCCCTGGCTACTTTTTCTTCCATCTGTGTTCCGACTACGGGCGATTCAGTGATCATCAAGGGCACTGCCTGCCTCTGCATGTTTGAACCCATCAGCGCGCGGTTTGCGTCGTCGTGCTCCAAAAACGGGATCAACGCGGCGGCCACCGAAACCAGCTGTTTCGGGGAAACGTCCATATACTGGACGTTCTTCGGGGCAACTTTAGGGAAATCATCTTTATAACGGCAGGAAACCTCGCGATCGACAAAATGACCCTCAGCGTCCAGCGGGACGTTAGCCTGCGCGATGATCTTATCTTCTTCAATATCGGCGGTAAGGTAATCTATTTTCTTGGTCACGCGGCCGTCTTCGGCCTTTCTATAAGGCGTCTCCAACAGGCCAAGCGGATTCACCCGCGCGTAGCTGCTTAGAGAGGCGATCAGGCCGATGTTCGGCCCTTCAGGCGTCTCAATGGGACAGACCCGGCCGTAATGCGACGGATGGATATCTCTGACTTCAAAACCGGCGCGTTCACGCGATAATCCACCCGGGCCCAGGGCGCTGAGCCTTCTCTTGTGGGTCATCTCCGCCAGCGGGTTGACCTGGTCCATAAACTGGGAAAGCTGGCTGCGGGCGAAGAAATCCCGGATCTGGTTGGATAGCAGTTTTGAATTGATCAAGTAATGGACGTTAAGATTATCAAATTCACCCAGGATGCTTAAGCGTTCGCGGATGGAACGTTCGAGCCGCGATAGCCCTATCCTGACCTGGTTCTGCACCAGTTCACCCACGGTTTTGACCCTGCGGTTGCCCAGATGATCTATATCGTCAATTTTTCCGATACCATCCGAGAGGCCAATCAGGTATTCGATGACCTTGATCACCGTGTCCGAGTCCAGGATGCGTTTTTCCAGCGAAACTTCCATTCCCAGCTTACGGTTTAAAATAAATCTTCCCGCTCTCTCCAGGTCATAGCGGGCCGGATCAAAAAACATCCGGTAAAACAGGTTCTCGGCCGCTTCTTTGGTTACCGGCTCTGTCGGCCGCATCTTGCGGTAAAAATCCAGGTATGCTTCTTCTTTATTCTTAGTGAAATCTTTCTTCAGGGTATTGATGATCTCCGGATGTTCCTTGGAAAAGGCTTTAATAATGTCGCTGTCCTGTGAAAAACCTAAAATACGCAGGATCTGTGTGGCGGGGAAATTCCTGCGGCGGTCAACATAAGCAAGAATGGTTTCGGTCAGGTCGTATTTAAACTCAAGCCATGCCCCGCGGTAAGGGATGACCCTGCCGTACAATATCTTTTTACCGGTCGGATGTAATTCTTCTTCAAAAGAAACTCCGGGAGAGCGCTGCAGCTGGCTGACCACGACACGTTCATCGCCGTTTATGATAAAAGTGCCGACATCGGTCATCAGCGGGATATCGCCGAAATAAGCATCCTGTTCTTTGGTCTCGTTGGGTGTAGTCAGGCGGAATTTTACCTTCAGGGGTGCCGCATAAGTCAGCGACCTGACCTTGGCTTCTGAAATATCGTACTTAGGTTTTCCAAGGGTATAGCAGATAAAATCCAGTTTCACCGAACGGTTCGGGCCCTCGATCGGAAAAATCTCTTCAAAGACTTCCTGCAGGCCCTGGCGCAGACGTCCCCGCGCAGGCACATCCATCTGCAAAAATTCCCTGTAAGCGTCAAGCTGGACGTCCAGGAGATTCGGCATTTCATAGATATCTTTGAGCTTGGCAAAACTCTTGCGCTTGATCATTGGCCTTCCTTAATATTATGTAGGGACAGGACAGTGTCCTGTCCGCCGAGGGACAGCATTATATGCTGTCCCTACGTCTTGCGATCTTCCGTAGGGGCGGGTTTCAAACCCGCCCCTACATTGCGTAATCTTGTCATTCTATTTCAGTTCTACTGTAGCACCCGCGGCCTCGAGTTTTTTCTTCATATCCTCGGCCTCATCTTTGGCGACGCCTTCTTTGATCGCTTTGGGAGCGGCATCAACCAGGTCCTTGGCTTCTTTTAAACCGAGGCTGGTCATCGTCCTGACTTCCTTGATCACCGCTATTTTGCTGGCACCGGCGCTAGTCAGCACTACGCTAAACATGGTCTTCTCTTCCGCCGCAGGGCCGGCCGCTGCGCCCCCTGCTGCCGGAGCCGCCATCATCGGCATATTCGCCTTAACGCCAAACTTCTCTTCCAGCGCTCTTACCAGGTTCGAAAGTTCCAGAACGGTCATACTTTCAATAGATTTGATCAACTCTTCTGTGTTTGCAGCCATATTACCCTCCTTTTAAACTGTTTTCTTTTGCCTGATCTGATCTATACAATAAACAAATTTCGCCAATACCTGGTTCAAGGTGATCACTAAACCTGATATTGGCGAAATTAATGTCATAACAACCTGGGCACGCAGCACCTCTTTTGAAGGCAGTTTGGCCATGGCCTCAATGTCCTCTTTAATCAGGACCTTTTGCTCAAAAATGCCGCCTTCTAATTTCAGCTTTTCGTGCTCTTTGGAAAAATCGCAGAGCACTTTTGAAGGCCCGACCGGCTCATCCTTAAGAAATACCAAACCGCAGGGGCCCTCAATGGACTTGATTACATCGATAAGCCCGGCGCTTTTAAGGGCGCGGCGGGCAACACAGTTTTTGACCACAAACAGGCTTGAACCGCACCCGCGCAGCTTCTTGCGCAACGAGCTCATGTCCGGGCTCTTTACGCCTGAATACCCGACCACAAAGACATTGTTTGATCCTTTAAGGATATCCTGGATACGGTTTTCCGATGTTTCCCTGAATATTAATCCGATTTTTTTCATTGGTTGTCCGTATATCGTCTTTCGTCGTTCGTGCAACTATGTAGGGACAGCATAGTATGCTGTCCCTATAGTCAATTTTTTAAATTGCAAGCCGTAATCCCGGCGTCATGGACGCTGAGATGGCCGCGCTGCGGATAAATTTACCCTTTACCGAAGCCGGCTTTGCATCAGTGAGGGCCTCAATTATGCGCGCGGCGTTTTCGTATAATTTATCTTCGGCGAACGACATTTTGCCAAACGAAAGGTGAATGCCGGCCTGTTTGTCCACCCGGAACTCCACCTTGCCTTTCTTTATATCGGCGATGGCCTTTGCGATATCAAAGGTGACCGTGCCGGTCTTGGGGCTGGGCATCAGGCCGCGCGGGCCCAACACCTTGCCCAACTTAGAAAGGTCCTTCATCATATCGGGTGTTGCGATGGCGCAGTCAAAATCGAGGAATCCGCCGCCTACTTTTTCGATCAATTCCAGGCCCCCAACGATATCGGCGCCTGCCTCTTTTGCAACACTTTCATGCTCGCCCTTACAGAAAACGGCGATACGCACTTTTTTGCCTGTGCCATGCGGCAGGACCACGGTACCGCGCACCATCTGGTCGGAATTCTTCACGTCCACGCCCAAACAAAAATGCAGGTCCACCGATGAATCAAATTTAGGCATTGCCATTTTCTTCAGGATAGAAATCGCATCTTTCACCGTGTAGGCCTTGCCTTCTTCAAACTGCTTTGCCGCTTCTGTGTATCTTTTACTGCGTTCTTTCATAATTAACCTTCCACGACTATGCCCATGCTGCGGGCAGTGCCGGCTATACTTTTGATCGCCTGCTCCATATCCGAGGTATTCATATCCTGCATCTTTTGCTTGGCGATCTCTTCTAATTGTTTTTTGGTCACTTTGCCGATCACTTCTTTACCGCTTGTGCCGGAGGCCTTGGCGAGGTTGGCCGCGCGCTTCAGGAGAACCGAAGACGGCGGGGACTTGATAATAAAAGTAAAAGTACGGTCCTCAAATACGCTGATGACGACCGGCAGGATCAATCCATCTCTGCCCTTGGTCTGGTCATTGAATTGCTTGCAGAACTGCATGATGTTGACCCCATGCTGGCCCAGGGCGGGCCCGACCGGAGGCGCAGGATTTGCCTGTGCCGCGGGAACGTGTAATTTTATCTGCGCCGTGATTTTCTTTGCCATTATACCTTCTCCACCTGCCAGTATTCCAGTTCCACCGGCGTTGACCTGCCGAAAATCGAGACGCTCACCTTGACCTTGCCTTTTTCAGGGTGTATCTCTTCGACGCTGCCGTTGAAGTTGATAAACGGGCCTTCGGTGACCCTGACCTGCTCGCCTTTCTCGAAAATCACTTTTGGGCTGGGCTTTACCTGTGTCTCTTCGGTGCGTTTAAGTATATTATCCACTTCATTCTGGGGCAAAGGCATGGGTTTTCTGCCCAGCCCGATAAAGCCGGTCACGCCGGGCGCGGTCTTAACGAACATAAAGGTCCTTTCATTGAATTCCATCTCAATGAGGAGGTAACCGGGAAAGAATTTTCGCTGGGAAATCTTCTTTTTGCCGGAACGTATTTCGGAAATCTGTTCGGTAGGAATGATCACTTTGCTGATAAACTCCCGCATGCCCTCAGCGTTGATCTTATTCTCAAGCGCTGTTCTCACCTTGTCCTCAAGGCCGGTCTGCGTATGCACTACGTACCAGTTTTTCATCATTCGACTCGCTTCGCTCGCTTGGTTTGACTTCGCTCACCATGCTTTGACGAACCATGCTGAGCTCGTCGAAGCACATGATGAACCCCGACTGAAATGGAGGGGTTCATCTAAACAGCACACTCAATATTTTTGAAAGAAACATGTCTATTGCCCCGATGAACAGCGCCAGCATAAAAGTAGTGACGATCACTACCGTTGTCGCCCCCATAATTTCTTTACGGCTCGACCAGGCAACCTTGGCCAACTCCTGCTTTACCTCTACGACAAAATTGGAGATCTTTTTTACTATGTTCATTTTTTGCAAACTTCTTCGTAGGGACAGGTTTTAAACCTGTCCCTACACTAACTACCTCCGCTCATGTACTACGGGAGCGGCAGGACTTGTCCCGTACTTTTTGGCAGGGGCGGAGGGACTTGAACCCCCAGTCCTGGTTTTGGAGACCAGTGGTTTAGCCAGTTAACCGACGCCCCTATTATAATCAGATTACCCTACTTAATTTCTTTATGCGGGGAGTGCTTCTGGCAGAATTTACAGAACTTGCTCAGTTCCAGCTTGTCCTGGTGCTGCTTTTTATTCTTTGTCGTCGTATAATTCCTATTTTTGCAAATCGTGCATTCTAATGTGATGAGCTCGCGCATAGGATTTCTTTCTGTGATATTCGCTCTTCTTCGCCCTTCAGCTATCAAAAAATCCCGGTGGGGCTTCGCAGCAGTTCTTCTTCGCGGAAGAATCTATTGCTTCGAAGCTCAAACACGAAAGTGTTTGAGCGAAGAAGAAAGCTGGAGACGAGAATTGAACTCGTGACCCCGTCCTTACCAAGGACGTGCTCTACCGACTGAGCTACTCCAGCGATTGTGGCCC
>JAUYEC010000010.1 GCA_030691585.1 Candidatus Omnitrophota bacterium | reverse complement strand
TGTATGCGGCGATCAAAGCCAATGCGGTTAAGGCCGCAGAACCAATAGCAAAACCTTTTCCGGTTGCGGCTGTAGTATTGCCCAGCGAATCCAGCGCGTCAGTCCTCTTGCGCACTTCCGGAGGCAGATGCGCCATCTCGGCGTTACCGCCGGCATTATCAGCCACCGGGCCGTAGGCGTCAGTAGCCAAAGTTATACCTAACGTAGAAAGCATGCCCACTGCGGAGATCGCGATTCCGTATAAACCGGCGTTAAAATTCGCCGCACCACCCGACAGATAGAAACTTACCAATATGGCAATACAGACAATAATTACCGGAATGGCAGTTGACATCATACCCACCGCGATACCGCCGATAATTACGGTTGCAGGGCCGGTCAAAGAAGCATCGGCAATGGAGCGGGTAGGCTTAAAACCGCTGGAGGTATAATACTCGGTGCAGAGGCCGATCAAAACACCGGCGATCAAGCCCGCCAGGACCGACCAGTAAACACCCAGATGTTCTACGCCTAATGTCGCTCTTATCAGAAAAAAAGATATCACCGCCACTAATAATGAGCTGGTAAAAACGCCTTTTCGTAAAGCCGCCAGGAGCACTTTTTGGCTGGCCTCTTCTTTACTTTTCACAAAAAATGTACCTACTATCGATGAGATTACCCCCACCGCGGCCATAACCATGGGCACGGTAACTCCGGCAAGACCGAGCCCGGCGGCAACGCCCAGAGCTGAAGTAGCGACAATTGAGCCGACGTATGATTCATAAAGATCCGCTCCCATCCCCGCCACATCGCCTACGTTGTCGCCTACGTTGTCGGCAATGACCGCGGGGTTGCGCGGGTCATCTTCGGGAATTCCTGCCTCTACTTTACCCACCAGGTCAGCCCCGACATCCGCTGCCTTGGTAAAAATGCCTCCGCCTACGCGGGCGAAAAGAGCCATAGAGCTGGCCCCCATACCAAAACACAGCATGGTCGAAGTGATCGCCGCTATTTTATCCGTCCCTAAAGGAGTGGGATGAAAAGAATAATACCAGTTAAGAAAATAATACCAGATGCTCAGATCCAACAGGCCCAACCCGACCACAGTCAGCCCCATGACCGCGCCACTGGAAAAAGCCACGCGCAAGCCGGAATTCAGGCTTTTGGAGGCGGCCTGGGCAGTACGGCTGGAAGATTGTGTGGCGATACTCATACCGATAAATCCGGAAAGCCCGGAGAAAAAACCTCCGCTCAAAAAAGCTAACGGCACAAAAATAACCAGATAATTATTCATCGCCATGGCCAGAAGAATGAAAAAGACCACCACGAAAAACACGGAAATACCCAGGTATTGCCTCTTTAAATAGGCCCGGGCACCCACACGCACAGCCGCAGCGATCTCTTTCATTTTATCCGTGCCTTCATCCATCTTAAGAATACTCAAGGCCAGGTAAAACGCGAAACCCAGAGCCAGGATCGAACCCGCCGGAGCCAGAAGCAGCAGATCAAAACCCATCTTAATAGCCCTTCCTTTCTATAAGTTATGACGAATTTTCTAAAATTGGTTTATGTTAACACAACGCGCTAAAATGTCAATCTTTAATGACCTTACCTTCCACATCTATTACCCCTTTGCGGCCGCGGCGGCCCGTATGCGCCGCCTTATTTGAAAGATGCCGCAGCAATATATAGGAATTGAGAAAAAATAACAGGATCAGTATGCCCTCGATCGCCAACCACAGGCGCGTGGGGAAAAATATCCATCCAAAAAAAAGGTTAAAAAATACAAGCAACGGCAGCAGACAGCCTGTCCGGCTGGAAAACATGAGCGTTTTCATCGCGTCATCATCTGCAGGACCTGCTCCGGAATAGACTTAGGCTTAAAGTCTTTACCCACACAGACCAGCACGGTTTTAGCCTTTACGATCAAGCGGCCTTCCTGGTTTTTTATCTCATGTTCAAAATTCACCCGCACGCCGGATGTTCCGCTGATCAAGGTCGCCACTTCCAGGATGTCGCCGTAGACAGCCGGATATTTATAATCTATTTCCTGACGCGCCACCACAAACATCGTGCCGTCTACGGCTTGGTCCTTAATGGACACACCCTTTGCCGCCAGAAACTCGGTGCGCGCCTCCTCCAGAAAATTTAAGTAATTGGCGTAATAAACCACCCCGCCACAATCGGTATGGTGATAGTAGATTTTAATTTTCATAGTTGCTCGTTTCGTAGTTCGTCTTCCGTATCTCGTATTCCGTTAAAGATGCCCTACGAACGACGGACGACGAAAGACGAACGACGGTACGAGTTATTTTACTACTAATATTTTACCTTCACCAGGTACAAGCCTTCAGCCGGAGCAGTCGGACCTGCCAGGCGCCGGTCCTTAGAACGCAGGATCTTCTTAATTGCGCCCCGCGCAAACTTTCCCCGGCCGATTTCTACCAACGTACCGGCAATGTTCCTGCACATGTTGTACAAAAAACCGTCCGCTTCTATCTCCAGCTCTATAACACTGCCTCTTCTTTTTTTCAGGCTGATATGTTTAATCGTGCGGATCTTATTCTTGACATCTGAGCCGCTGGCGCAAAAAGCGCTGAAATCATGCCTGCCTGAAAGGCAGGCGGCTTCCCTGCGCATCAAATCGAAATCCAATGAATAAGGACAAAAATACACCCTGCCTCTGGACAGCGCGGACGGGTAAACGCGGTTTAGCAGGCGGTAACAATAAACTTTGGATTTGGCGCTAAAACGGCTGTGAAAATCAGGATGAACATCTTCGACAGTGGACACGGAGATATCCGCAGGCAGCAGGCTGTTAAGCGCCGCGCGCAATCTTAAACCTGGAATTTCTGAATTCGTCTTGAAATTCGCTATCTGCGCCAGGGCATGCACACCTGCGTCTGTCCTGCCGGAGGCGTTCAACCAAACCTTCTCCTGCAGGATCTTGCACAGCGCTTTCTCTATTACCTGCTGGATCGTTTTACCCCGATGCCTGTTTTGGACCTGCCATCCGGCGTAGGCTGTCCCGTCGTATTC
>JAUYEC010000199.1 GCA_030691585.1 Candidatus Omnitrophota bacterium | reverse complement strand
GCCAGCTCCGACATGACCCATTTCGAGCGGCAACAAGAAGCAGCCATTAAAGATAAAGCGGCGATAAAGGCGATACTAGAGCTCGATGAAGAACAACTTATGGAAAAGGTCCGCCGCCTGGATATCTCAATGTGCGGATGGGCCCCGGCAGTAGTGATGATAGTGATCGCAAAATCACTGGGCGCAAAAGACGCGGAGCTGATCAGATATGAAACCAGCGGTGATGTTACCGGCGACAAGACAAGCGTAGTCGGTTACGCTGGAATAAGAGTATACTAAAAAAGCATTTGTAGGGGCGGGTTTCAAACCCGCCCCTACAGAACAAAACACATGGAGCTTAGACCTATGGACGAACCCAAGAAGAATATAGACGAATCCTGGAAAGACGCAGTAGAGAAAGAAAAGGAGACTCTCAAAAAAGACGGTAAGTTCGTCGTGCCGGAGGCGGATTTTACTTTTTTTATCACCACCCTGGCACTTCAGGCGGCCATTGCTTTAGGGCAAATGCCTAATCCGGTTTCCAACAAAAAAGAGGAAGACCCCGCCCAGGCCAAATTCATTATTGATACGCTGGGAATGTTAAAAGAAAAAACTAATGGTAACTTAAGCGCCGAAGAAGATAAGGCCCTGGAAAACGTGCTCTATGAATTACGCATGCAATATATTTCCCGGCCCAAGGATAATAAAGAATGACACGTTCCGTAGGACGTAGGATGTGGGACGTAGGACGTAAATTCAAAAATGTGCCACGTCCAACGTCCTAGCGAGCAAAGCGAGCGGACATCCCACGGAAAATATGAGGTGTTAAATGATCGACCCCCAATTATTGGATATACTAGCCTGCCCTGATTGCAAATCGGATGTCATAGAAAAGGACGGCAAGATCGTCTGTGTTAAATGCGGGAAAAAGTATCCCATCCGCGATGGGGTGCCGGTGATGCTTATTGACGAAGCGGAAAGTTAACCGATTATGTAGGGGCGGGTTTAAAAAACCGCCCCTACAGGATGAACGAAAGACGGACGACAAAATATGAAACGAATACTAATCATCCACGGCCCCAACCTGGACCGCCTGGGCACAAGAGAGCCGCAGGTTTACGGGAAAATCACCTTAAAAGAGATCAACGCCGGCCTGAAAAAGGTTGCGGCTAAAGAAAAGGCCCGCCTGGTGATTGCCCAATCAAACCACGAGGGAGAAATAGTCGATCTTATAGGCAAGGCCGCGGAAAAATTTGACGGCATCCTGATCAATCCCGCGGCTTATACCCATACCAGCGTCGCTATAAGAGACGCGCTTTGTGCATCCAGCCTACCGGCAGTAGAAGTGCATCTTTCCAATATCTATTCCCGCGAAGAATTCAGGCAAAAATCCCTGATCAGCCCGGTTGCAAAAGGTACTGTTCTGGGTTTCGGGCCAAAAAGTTACTACCTCGGCCTGGAAGCGCTGCTGGATCTTATCAGATGAACCTGAAACCCCGAATACATAATGTATACGCGGAATTAAAAACCCGGGAACTTGACGGCCTGCTGATCTCACTGCCTGCGAACATCACCTACCTGACCGGATACCTCAGCCGGGATTCCTATTTGTTATTCTCTGATAAAAAATCCGTCTATTTTACGGATTCACGGTACATTACAGAGGCCAAAGCGGCGCTTTCCAAAGAAGTATCCTTAAAACAGATAAACGGCTCGTTTTTTAAATGCATATCCCAGGCGATCACGGAATCGGGCCTTGGCCGCGTCGGCTTTGAAGAACGGCACCTGCCTTATGCCGAATACGAAAAAATACGGAGCTATTTAGGCTCAACCGCGGAGCTCGTCCCCACGCATGGCGTGGTTGAAGAGATAAGGCAGTTTAAAGACAGCGATGAGATCGCCAGGATCAAATCGGCCTGCCGCATCACAAGATCCGCGCTGAAATTCGCGCAAAAGAATCTAGCCCCGGGCAAGAAAGAAATAGAGGTTGTAGGTGACCTGGAGCGGTTTATCCGCTATCACGGGGGAGGCGATTCCGCTTTTGAGATAATCGTGGCCGGCGGCCCCAACAGCGCCCTGCCGCACCATATCCCGGGAAACAGGAAGCTAAAATCCGGCGAACCGGTATTGATCGATATCGGCGTTGATATCGACGGATACAAATCCGACTTGACAAGGGTTTTCTTTTTGGGTAAAATAAATGTTCGTGTCCGGCAGGTCTACGATATCGTCCTGTCCGCGCAAAAAAAGGCGCTTGGAGAAATCAGGCCCGGAATAGCGGCACAGCGCGTTGACAATGCCGGCCGAAAGTTTATAACAGATAACGGGTTCGGAGAATTTTTTGGGCACTCCTTCGGCCATGGCGTAGGCCTGGAGGTGCACGAAGAACCGCACATATCGCCCAAATCACAAGAGATCCTTAAACCCGGAATGGTCTTTACGCTGGAACCAGCGGTATACCTGCCCGGGGAATTCGGTATCAGGATAGAAGACATGGTCGAGGTGCGCGAAAACGGATATAGGAAACTCTAAATGGCGCTATCAATCAACGAAATTAAAGCAGGGGTTACAATTCTAGTGGACGGCCTGGTCTACCTGGTCATAGATACCGAGCACGTCAAGCCCGGTAAGGGTGCCGCTTTTGTGCGGGCAAAGATGAGGAACCTTAAAAATTCCAACATCCAGGAGCGGACCTTCAGGGGCGATGAGAAAATAGAAGAAGCCTATGTTGAAGAGAGGAATCTTCAATACCAATACCACAGCGGAGCCATGTTCCACTTCATGGACCAGGATAATTTTGAAGAGATCACCATATCTGAAGACGCTGTCGGCGACCATAAGAAGTTCCTCAAAGATAACCTGGAAGTCTCCGGATTTTTTTATAAGAACGATACCTTAAACATCAGCCTCCCCAATTTCATCCAATTCAAGATCATCGATACTGAACCCGGGATCAAGGGCGATACGGCAAAAGGCGGCACCAAGCCCGCCCAGATTGAAACCGGCGCCAATATTCAAGTCCCACTGTTTGTTAACACCGGGGATACAATAAAGATAGACACGCGCACCGGCGCGTACGTGGAACGCGTATTCGGATAAGGCCAGAAAGGAAGGTCGCGGTGAATATAAAAGAGATCAAAGAAATGATTTGCCTGATGAACGATAACGGCTTGGTAGAGCTGGAAATTGAAAAAGACGGTATGCGTATCAGGTTAAAAAAGACTTCATCCGCCCAGGACGGCAGCGCCGGCCCTATCATAGTAGAGAAACAGGCCATTCCACAGGCAACGTCTAAACTTATGCCTGAACAGGCGCCTGAATCTATAATCAGTACCATTGAAATAAAAGCGCCGATGGTCGGGACTTTTTACCGCGCGCCATCGCCTGAAGCCAGCGTCTACGCGGAAGTCGGCCAGGTAATTGAGCCGG
>JAUYEC010000082.1 GCA_030691585.1 Candidatus Omnitrophota bacterium | reverse complement strand
ATGAAAAACACATTAGCTGTTTTTGAAGATTTTAAGATCCGTAGAATTTACGATGAAGAGAAAGAAACATGGTATTTTTCGGTGGTTGATATTATCGGCGCCTTGATTCAGCAAAAGGATTTTCAAACCGCAAGAAATTACTGGAAAGTGTTAAAAAATAGGTTAAAAAAAGAAGGCAGTGAAGTGGTTACAAAATGTAACCGGTTGAAAATGCTTGCGGAAGATGGAAAAATGCGGCTAACTGATGCTGCCAGTCCGGAAACCCTGTTAAGGCTTATCCAGTCTGTACCAAGCCCCAAGGCAGAGCCGATTAAGCTATGGCTTGCAAAGGTCGGGTATGAAAGAATGCAGGAAATGGCAGATCCTGAAAAGTCGCTGAACAGAGCCAGGGAAAACTGGAAAAAGCACGGAAGAAGTGAAAAGTGGATACAACAAAGGATGATGGGGCAGGAAACACGCAATAAACTAACCGACTATTGGAGCAAGCACGAAATAACCAAAGAAGATGAGTTCGCGATACTTACTAATATCATTCATCAGGAATGGTCAGATGTTACTGTAAAAGAACACAAAAGCCTTAAAGGGCTAAAAACGCAAAACTTAAGAGATCATATGACAGAAGCGGAGCTTATTTTTACCGCTTTAGCAGAATTATCCTCTAGGCAGATAGCAGAAACCGCAGAAGCAAAAGGAATGATAGAAAACAAAATTGCGGGAATAAAGGGCGGAAGAATTGCCAAAAGAGCCAGGCTTGAGCTGGAATCAAAAACCGGTAAAAGGGTGATATCTAGGGAAAACTATTTACCGCCCAAAGGCATAAAAGCTATAGATAATGAATAGTTTGGGGCATAAATCGGGGGTATTGCTTGAAGGGGAGCCAGGGCGCTGTAAGGTTTATGACATGGAAAAAGAATTGCAGGAAAAACTACAGCGCATTTTAAAAAAATACTGGGGTTATCAGGCGTTCCGGCCTTATCAGGAGAAGACGATTCTTTCTATTCTTCGGCGCCAGGAAACGCTTACTGTTTTGCCGACCGGCGGGGGCAAGTCATTGTGTTTCCAACTGCCGGCTTTGCTGATGGATGGCACTGCTGTGGTTATTTCACCGTTGATCTCTTTAATGAAAGACCAAGTTGACGCGCTGCAGGATATGGGTATTGCCGCCGAGTATTTTAATTCCAGCTTGCCGGCAGAGGCGCGCGCTCGGGTGTTGCAGCGGTTGCGGCGCGGAGAACTAAAGCTTCTTTATATTTCACCGGAGCGGTTGAGCGATCCGGCAATGCTTGCGGAGCTGAAAGCGCTTACCTTGTCTTTTTTTGTCATTGATGAGGCGCACTGCATCAGCCATTGGGGCCATGATTTCCGCGCGGAATACCGGAATTTGGGTATGCTTAAAAAGGTGTTTCCTTCAATGCAGGCCCACGCGTTTACCGCGACAGCCACGCCGGAGGTCCAGCAGGATATTGTCACTCAGCTTTGTTTGCGTAACCCATCGCGGCATATCGCGTCCATCGACCGCGCGAATTTGACTTATCGTGTCCTGCCGCGCGCGCGCGGCAGCGCGCAGATAACGGATATTTTGCGGCGGCATCAGGGCGAGGCGGGTATTATTTATTGCATACGCCGCGCGGATGTGGATGAGCTTTCCGCGGCGCTGAACGCGCAAGGGTTTAAGAATTTGCCGTATCATGCCGGGCTTACCGATGAAATGCGGCACGAATATCAGGATCGGTTCGCGCGGGAAGAGATTGATATTATTGTCGCGACAATCGCATTCGGCATGGGCATTGACCGCTCAAACATCCGTTTCGTTATTCACGCGGCAATGCCAAAAAGTATTGAACATTATCAGCAGGAAACCGGGCGCGCCGGCCGCGACGGCTTACCGGCGCATTGTTATTTGTTGTATAGCGGGGGTGACTATCGCACCTGGGCGTTTTTATTTGCGCAATCCGGCCAGCGGGATGTGATGATGAGCAAGTTGTCCGCGCTATATAATTTTTGCAGTGAACCGCAATGCCGGCACAACGTGTTGGCGCGGTATTTCGGCCAGGCATATGAGCCGGCAAATTGTCAGGCATGCGATTATTGTCTCGGTGAGGTGGATATGGTTGAAGACGCGCTTGCTATCGGACAAAAGATAGTATCCTGCGTGCATTTGGTTCGCAAGGCGGCAGCGTATGGATTTGGCGCCGCTCATATTACGTATATTTTGCAGGGGGCCCTGACAGATGCTATCGTCCAGCGGGGGCATCATCAGCTTTCAACGTTCGGCGCCATGTCCGATGTATCTTTACGCTACATTCGTTTTATGATTGAACAGCTTATAGGCCAGGGATTTTTGGCGCGGGAGGGGGAGTTTTCCGTGTTGGCGCTGACCGAAGACAGTAGAAAACTGCTGCGAGGTGAGCGCGCGCCTGTATTGGCAAAGCCGCTGGTGGCTGTTAAGAAAAAAGATATCGCAAGACGGCGCACAGAAAAAAAGGAAAAGGAATGGGCCGGGGTTGACCGGGATTTGTTTCAGGCATTGCGTAAGAAGCGCGCGGAGCTGGCAGCTCAAAAAGGTGTGCCGGCGTTTATCATTTTCGGCGATAAATCATTGCAGGATATGGCGTTCATCAAACCGGTAACCCCTGAGGCATTCGCAACTGTTTTCGGAGTAGGCGAAACGAAATTACGCTTATACGGAGATATTTTTATAGAAGTAATAAAACAATACGGGAAGATAGAGACAGCGGCCGGGTATTAAAAAAAGCGAAATTAATCCGTCCCTTTATTGTCTTAATTCCGGGGACGCGATACTTAATTGAACGGAGTAGAAGGGCAAAAAATCGTTATGGGCCATCTTAAAGAAAAAAAGTTATTAAGAATTATAGAAAATAGCCGGCTGCTTTCTGCTCTTAATAGAGATGTAGCTTTAGACGTATTTTATGATGCGACGAAAGTGTTTTATTATAAACAAAAACATAGGAATAAACCGCAGCTTAAGCATAAAGAAATAGCGCAATGTCTAAATTTGATTTATTATCACCGTCAGAAAGACCGGCTGGTAAAAGCAAAAGATGATTTGATTGAAAACTTTGGACGATCAATCGGAGAAAAAGAGGCCCTTGAGTATTACGAAAAAAAAGTAATGGGTAAAATTAAGGACTGTTTTGGCGAAGAAATAAATATTGATGAGCTGGGGATGGATTTTTTGTATGACGGGCATGAGATGAAACCAGACAATTTTCTTGAACCACGGGCAAAACGGCTCCCTTGGATTCGCTATAAACTTCTTGACAAGAGCCGTATTTTTATGATAGGCTTTTACTAGAGTTGAGACGCAGGAGGGCTTAGCACCTAATTTAGCTGGCGAAATTAGGTTTTACGGTCCCTGCCTTGCGCCAGCAAAATAAAAACCATGGCCCGCGCTTACAAGCGCGGGCGTTTTGTTTAGTTCCTTTTTTGTCTTTGCAATGGCGCTGGTTTGTGGTAAAATTAAGGCATCCAAAAAAGGAGGAGCGATGCAGCGAGGAATATTTTTTACGTTATTAGTGATGGCGGCAGGTTTGGTGTTTATTCATCCGGCATACTGCCAGAAGGATCCGGTTGCCTGCGCACAAGCACAGGCGGCGAAAGTTGCTCTACCCCCGGCCCCGGCAAACCCGCAAGCCGATGCTGAAGTTGCCAAACAGAAGGTAATCGCCGTTGCTACAGAGGCGGTAAAAGCAGGCGGCCTTACTATCCAGGACGTGAATATCGTTTATGACGAAGACGGTAAGCTCTGGAGCGAGAGAATAGGTTACGCCGCCTTGGCTCAAAACGCCAACCATGGCGTATTAGTGCGCGGCTTCGTGAAGAACTACAAAATCGTTTATTTTGATTACAAAGAGGCGCTTAAAGATGTTTGGGTCTTTATAGATAAGGATAGCGGCGAGGTATTAGAGGTATATCAGGAAAAATAGTTTTAAAAAGGGGACGGTTCTATTTTTCCCGCGGGTTTAAATGATCCGGCAAATAGAAACGTCCCCTTTTTCCAGCGGAGTAGTTTTATCAGAGAGGTAAGTATATGTTAACACGGAAACTTCTGGCATTATCTTTAGTAGGGACGGAGTGGATAATATGGTTGCTTTTATTTCTCTCTATCTTCTCATTGGCCGTCATCCTGGAGAAATTCTGGGCCTTGCGCAGGAAGCGGGGTGAAGTGGGTGAAATCGCCAGGAATGTCGTCGCAGCCCTCAAAAAAGGGGACCGCAGGGCCATAGAACATCTTCTGCAAAACGACCATTCCGCTCCGGCGCAGGTGGCACTTAAGGCCATACGTCTGATGAAAGAGAATGGCGTAGATCTTGAAGACGCCTTATCAATAGCGCTTTCCGAAGAAAAAGTCGGCCTGGAAAGCCGTATCGCTATTTTAGGCACTTTAGGCAGTAACGCCCCGTTTGTCGGCCTCTTCGGCACGGTGTTGGGAATAATCCATGCTTTTCACAGTCTGGCGCTCAACACCAAAGGCGGGCCCGGTGTAGTGATGGCAGGGATTTCAGAAGCCTTGGTCGCAACCGCATTGGGGTTATTTGTGGCCATCCCCGCGGTCGCGGCATATAACTATTTTGTGCGCTATATAAAAAAGATCATGGTCGCGTCGGAAAATTTCGCCCGCCTCTGCGCTTTCGCGTATATGGATATATCCGCCAAGAAAGACTGATAATATGGGCTCCCGAGGATTTTCAAGAGACAGCGGTGATGAGATATTGTCTGAGATCAATGTCGTCCCCTTAGTGGATATCAGCCTCGTTCTCCTCTTGATTTTTATGGTTACCGCCAATTATATTATGACCGCAACGTTTGCGGTAGATATGCCCCAGGCAAAATACGCCAAGGCCGCAGCGCAAAGTGAGGCGGTTACCATAGCCATTTCGCGCGACGGCCCGGTATATCTGGAAAATGAAATCGTTACCACAGGCGAATTAAAAAGAAGGATGCAGGGCATATACGGGCTCAACCCGAATATCTCGGTTATCATCGCGGCGGATAGAAACGTAAATTTCAGAAATGTGGTGCGCGTCCTTGACCTCTTGAGTGAATTGGGGATCACCAGGCTCAACATCGCGGCAGTAACGGAATAACAAAGAGAAGAGGCTTAATTTATGGAATTATTGCGGCAATCAATCGATTTTCTGCTCCATCTTGATGTGCACATTAACGTCATCATCCAGCAGTTTGGCCTGTGGACCTATCTTTTGGTCTTTGGAATTATCTTTGCCGAGACGGGCCTTGTGGTCACACCCTTCCTGCCCGGCGATTCGCTGCTTTTTGTGCTCGGCGCCTTTGCCGCCCAGGGCGCGCTGCATCCTTTGCTTTTGGCCGGGATCTTGATCCTTGCGGCAGTAGCAGGCGACAGCGTCAATTATGCCTTTGGAAAATACCTGGGCGCGCGCATGCTTCAGGCTAAGCGCATCCATCTTTTTAAGAAAGAGCATCTGGATAAGGCGCACAACTTTTATAAAAAATACGGAGCCAAGACCATCATCCTGGCCAGGTTTATTCCGGTGATACGCACCTTTGCGCCCTTTGTCGCCGGTATCGCGCGCATGGATTACGGTAAATTTTTTCTCTATAATGTGGCCGGGGGCATATTGTGGGTAGTGCTCTTGGTTTTTAGCGGATATTTTTTCGGTAATATAGCCTTTGTGAAGGAAAACTTTTCGCTGGTGGTGATGTTGATCATCATCGTTTCTATATTGCCGGCGGTGTTTGAGTTTTTAAAAGCCAGCTTAAGTGCAAAAAAATCCCCAGAATCGATTACCCCTGAAAGCTAAAATGGAACATGCCTGGAAGTTATCCATAGATGAAGCGGCAGTTTTAGAAAATACCAGCCTTTCCGCAGGCCTGTCCGGCGTTGAGGTCCAAAAACGCCGGGAGCAGTTCGGCCCCAACCAACTGCAGGAAAAAAAAGGCCATAGCGCGCTGGCGATATTTTTTGAACAATTCCATGACCTGATCATCTGGATTTTAATCGCCGCGGCGCTGGTTTCCGGATTTCTTAAGGAATGGGTGGATGCTTTAGCGATAATCGCTATTGTTATCCTCAATGCCATACTTGGGTTTATCCAGGAATACCGCGCGGAAAAATCCCTTGCCGCCTTAAAAAAATTATCCTCTCCCACCACAAAAGTTATCAGAGACAACCAGCACGCTATCATTGCTTCGGGTGAGCTTGTCCCCGGAGACCTGATCGAATTGGAAGCAGGCGATCATGTCCCGGCGGACAGCCGTATTGTCTGGCTGACCTCAAATTTCAGCACCCAGGAAGCAAGCCTCACCGGAGAGAGTAACCCGGTCTTGAAGACTGCTCATGCTTTATCGAAAGAAAAAGATGTCCCCTTGGCGGACAGGGCGAATATGGTGTATATGGGGACCTCGGTTGCCTCCGGTAAAGCCAGGGCAATAGTCATCGCTACAGGCATGCGCACGGAACTGGGCAGGATAGCCGGCCTTATCCAGGGGATCAGCAATGAGGCAACGCCGCTGCAGAAGAAACTTGAAGAGTTCGGCAAATGGATCGTCTATCTCTGTTTTGTTTTAGTCGGCCTGGTGTTTTTATTGGAGTGGCTGCGCGGCGGTAAGATTATGGAAGTCTTTTTGACCGCGGTGAGCCTGGCGGTCGCCGCCATTCCCGAAGGCTTGCCGGCAGTAGTGACCATTGCTCTTGCCCTTGGTGTGCAGAGAATGGTCAAGCGCCACGCGCTTATCCGCAGGCTTCCGTCTGTGGAAACATTAGGATGCACCACAGTTATTTGTACTGACAAGACCGGAACGTTGACTAAAAACGAAATGACCGTGCAGGCGGTATTCGCTGATGGCCGTGTTTTTAAGGTCACCGGCATTGGTTATCAGCCTGAAGGGGAATTTGTGCCTGAAGGAATTCCGGTTAGCCCCGGGCAACAGCAGGTGTTAGTTAAAACATTGCGCTGCGCCGTGCTCTGCAACGGTGCGCAATTGACCCAGGATGATACAGGTTTTAAGATAATAGGGGATCCCACTGAAGCGTCACTTTTAGTGGCCGCGGCAAAGGCAGGTGTGCGCAAAAAAGGCCTGGAAGAGGAATTCGAATTTATAGACGAGTTGCCTTTTGATTCCGAGCGCAAGAAGATGACTGTTATCCGCAAGGGCACGGGCGGCGTCATTGCTTTTACCAAAGGCGCTCCGGATATACTCTTGGATGATTGCGCTTATATTGAAGAAAACGGCTTTACCCGTCCGATCACCGACGAAGACAAAAATAAGATACTTAAAACAAACACGGAGTTCGCGGATTCAGCACTGCGCGTCCTGGCTTTTGCTTACCGGAATTTAGAAGGGGCTCCTCCCGCGCAATACGACGCAAAATCCATAGAGTCCGGGCTTATCTTTACCGGGCTGATGGCGATGATCGATCCGCCGCGTCCGGAGGTAAAAGAGGCGATTTCACTCTGCCGCAAGGCAGGTATTAAGACAGTGATGATCACCGGCGACCATAAAAATACCGCTGTGGCTGTGGCAAAGGAATTGGGATTTTTTACAGCGGATTCATTTGCTTTTAGCGGCGAAGAGCTGGATGCTTTAAGCGATGATGAGCTTAGTGCCCGGATAGAGATGATCCCGGTTTATGCCCGCGTTTCTCCGGAGCATAAATTAAGGATCGTCAAGGCCTGGCGCAAAAAGGGCCATATCGTGGCCATGACCGGTGACGGCGTCAACGACGCCCCGGCGGTAAAAGAGGCGGATATCGGTGTGGCCATGGGTATTACCGGTACTGATGTCACCAAAGAAGTTTCGGATATGGTCGTTACCGACGATAATTTTGCCTCGATAGTTTCCGCGGTTGAAGAGGGCCGCGGTATTTACGATAATATCAAGAAGTTCGTGCACTATTTGCTCTCTTGCAATACCGGCGAGATCCTTACTATGTTTACCGCTTCTCTTATCGGTATCCCGGT
>JAUYEC010000163.1 GCA_030691585.1 Candidatus Omnitrophota bacterium | reverse complement strand
TTTTTTAAATAGCAATTTAAGCAATAAAAATAAATGTTTTATTCGCTTAATGTCCGGGACTTCAGAATATGCCGGCTGGGGATGCTGGGGAAATAACGGGGTTAGAATTAATTCTGACCCCGTTATTTAGGTTAATAGTTGTAAGCCGAAGAATTCCAGATATAATAACTCGGTAGATATCGTCTGCCTTTAGCCAGATGAGTGGATTCATTGAAAGGTATCAATTAATGCCCGATATTTATATTTCGCCCAGCAAGCGGCTTTACGTTGAAGGAAAAGACCTGGAAGAGTGCCGGGGACTTTCGGCCGCATTTTCAAAAGGCCCGGGGTATGGATTATTATTCCTGGATGCCGCAAGCGGCGTTTTTACCGAAGAACCGGCATTTGCCTTTTGGAAAGATTTTTCAAGGCTTTATCTTTCTTTGTTTGCCGCGATGCCGGATCTTGAAAAGCATGACCTTGCTAAAGAGCCGGTTCATATTGAAATACCCGAGGATGATCTGAACCGTTTTTTGCTGACTGTCCCGCCGATGAAGGGGGCTGAATACGCCGATAAGGAATGTTTGCGGGGTTTGTGGAATGAAATTGAGACTGCCCTGAGCCAAGAAATCATTGCTTCAGGGAAAAATACGGCTGAATTTTTTTCCTGGAGGCATTCAAGCTGGAGCCTTCTCGGGCGCGTGTGTTTCCATCTGGCGGAAAACAAAGGGGCTGAAGGCGCCCCTTTTGCCTTTCTTGCGACCTATGCCCGTGAAATAGCAAAAGATGGAAGGTCCCGGCACCTCCCGCTGGGGGAGGCCCTGGAAGAGTACGCGGGCGCAAAAAATAAGAATATGCTGTTAAGGCTCCTGGCGCCTGTTTATAAAGCTTCTCAGGAAAGCGCCTATCTGAAGGAACTCGTCGATTCCGGCGATATTTACCATCCGCTCGCCTGGACCGCGGGTGAAACCTACAAATTTCTAAAGGACGTCCCGCTATTTGCCAAAGCGGGGATTTTTGTCAAAGTTCCCGACTGGTGGAAGTCCAGACAGTCAAGCCGGCCTCAGGTTGAGATCCGCATCGGGGAAAAACAGCCCGGCCGTTTGGGTTTTGACGCTCTTATTGATTTTCAAATGTCCGTCGTTATCGGGGACCAGAAACTTAATGAAAAAGAAATTCAGTATTTGCTTAAGCGGAGCGAGCATTTGATTTTTTTTAAAGGCCGGTGGGTGGAAATCGATCAGGATAAACTCAGCGACCTTTTGTCAAAGTGGAAAACGGCGGCAAAATCGGTTGAGGATACAGGCGTTACTTTCGCGGAGGGTATGCGCTGGCTTTCAGGCGTCGAGAGCGTTGGAGCCGAGGGAGAAACTCAGGAAACCCGATTGTATACCCGTATTATTTCCGGCAGCTGGCTCAAAAAAACATTGGAATCCATGAGGGCGCCGGAGACAAGTCAAAAACTTGGGGCGGCGTTGAGAGCGAACCTGAAAGCCGAGCTTCGCCCATATCAGGCCGAGGGGGTTAACTGGCTGAATACGCTCAATCAAATGCAGTTGGGGGCAATTCTGGCGGACGATATGGGCCTTGGAAAAACTATTCAAGCGCTTTCACTCCTCTTGCTCAGGCAATCTGAAGCTAAAGACAGAAGTCACCCCGCTCTGTTGATTGTTTCGGCATCTCTTATTGGAAACTGGAAGTCGGAGATTGATCGATTTGCCCCGTCGCTTAAATACCGGGTTGCTCATCCTTCAGGAGACGGAATAAATAATCCCGTCAATGTTGATTTTGACGTGTTGATTACGACCTACGCTTCAGCCGCCAGGATAAGCTGGTTACGCGAGCGGAATTGGGGCATTATCATTGCCGATGAAGCCCAGGCAATAAAGAATCCGGCAGCCAAGCAGACAAAGGCGATCAAGGCGCTCAAGAGCAAACACAGGCTCGCGCTCACCGGCACGCCCGTAGAAAATCATTTGTCGGACCTATGGTCATTGTTTGATTTTGTCTCTCCCGGGCTGCTTGGTTCAGCTAAAGATTTTGAAGGATTTATTAAACGTAAAGCCGGAGACAGCGGGAGTCCGTATGCCGCGTTGCGGGCCCTCGTGAAACCGTACATTTTAAGGCGCCTGAAAACCGACAAGGACGTCATAAGCGACCTTCCGGATAAAACGGAACTCAAGGCCTATTGTTCCCTTTCCAAGGGGCAAGCCGTCCTTTACCAGGAGTCCGTGAATTCATTGGCGCGGGACATTAAAAACGTTGAGGGGATTAAACGGCGGGGGGTCGTTCTTTCTTACCTGATGCGGTTTAAGCAGATATGCAATCATCCGTCGCAGTTTGTCAAAGACGGCGTATTCGCGTCTTCCGACAGCGGCAAGTTCCTGCGGCTTAAAGAAATCTGTGAGGTTATATCGGAAAAGCAGGAACGGGTTTTGATTTTTACCCAGTTTAAGGAAATGACCGGTCCCTTATCTGATTTTCTGCAATCTGTCTTCGGCAGGAAGGGGCTTATTCTTCATGGCGGAACAGAGGTTAAAAAGCGCCCTGAATTAGTTGAGGCCTTTCAGAAAGACGGAGGGCCGCCCTTTTTTGTTCTGTCGTTAAAAGCAGGGGGTACGGGCCTTAACTTAACAGCGGCTTCCCATGTCATACATTTTGACCGCTGGTGGAATCCGGCGGTTGAAAACCAGGCTACCGACCGCGCTTTCCGTATCGGACAGCGGCAAAAGGTTTTAGTCCACAAGTTTATTTGCAAAGGCACGCTTGAAGAGAAAATTGACGCGCTTATCGAATCCAAGCAAGCAATGTCTAATGAAATCCTTGAGGGGGCCGGCAGCGCGCTGCTTACTGAATTGCCGGATGATGAATTGCTTAAATTGGTTTCTCTTGATATAAACTCTGCGGTGAGCAAAAATTAAACTGTACACCCCGCGCTTAAAGGATTTGCGCGGGTGTTCCGTTTGTGTGGAAGGAGGAAAAATGTACGGGTGGGGATGGCGTTCATATGTTTCAGCGGCTGAAAGACAAAGAAAGGCGCGGAAGGCCATAGCAAAGATGATGAAAAAGGGCGAAAAAGTTTCGCCGGTAAATCTGGAAGGAAAGGCTCTGGCAAAAACCTTTTGGGGCAGAGCCTGGTGCGATCATCTCGAATCTTTTAGCGACTTTGAGAATCGCCTTCCCAGGGGGCGGTCGTATGTCCGTAACGGTTTGGTGGTCCATTTGTATGCCGATAAAGGCAGGATCGAAGCGCTCGTTCAAGGATCATCGCTTTATAAAGTTAAAATTGAGATCAAGCGCCTTGATTCTAAAAAATGGAAATCAATCATAAGGAATTGTTCCGGACAAATTGGTTCCGTGATTGACCTGCTGCAGGGCAGGTTTTCTTCGGGTGTTATGAGGATCATTACGGATAAGTACCGCGGCCTTTTCCCCCTGCCTAATGAAATTTCTCTTAATTGTTCCTGCCCTGATTGGGCGGATATGTGCAAGCATGTGGCGGCCGTTCTTTACGGCGTCGGCAATCGCCTGGATCATGAGCCGGAATTGTTATTTAAACTCAGGAAAGTTGATCATATGGAGTTGATGAAGAAGGCGCGCTTTAGAGCGCCGGTATCGCGATCTACGAAGTCCAACGTTATTAAAAATAAAAATCTTTCAGAGATTTTCGGGATTGATATTGCCGTAGGAAGAAAGGGTGCGCGTAAGGAAAAAAAGACGCAAAAAAAACTCAAAAAATAGTTTGACATAAGTATGAAATATGTTATACTTTGGTAGGAAAAGGAGAAGACAAAATGCGAAATACTTTAAAACTTGCCATAAGCCTGCCCAAAGCGGATTATTATAAATTAGAACAAATCCGAAAGAAATTGGGATTCGGCCGCAGTGCTATTATTGACAAAGCTATCCGTTTTTGGCTGGAGTATCGGGAGCGGGCAGAATTGATTAAACGCTACCAGGAAGGATATAAGAAAAAACCGGAATCCGTCCAGGAAATAAAAGTTTTTGAGCAGGCTTACGCAGACGCGTTTAAAGAGGAGGGCCTGCAATGAGACGGGGTGAAGTCTGGTGGGCAGAACAGCCTGAGCCGGTCGGCAGGCGGCCGGTAGTTTTGCTTTCCCGTGATGAAGCATACGAGGTGCGCAATGCCGTTACGGCAGCGCAGATAACGACAACTGTCCGTAATATTCCCGTGGAAGTATTTTTAGATGAAAAAGACGGATTGCCTCATAAATGCGTAGTAAATTTGGATACGATTACTACGATTAGAAAGGCAATTCTTACCAAGAGAATTTGTTCGCTCAATTCGCAAAAATTAGAGCAAATAGATAAGGCAATAAAATTTGCTTTAGCTTTGGAATAAGATAGGGTTCAACAGTTATAAATAAAATTATTTTTTTTCTTGACGTCCCTCATTTAAACCATATAATATATACAATATATGCCCAGCGCAAGCGTCAAAAACAATACCCGGATATTCTTCTTTTTGGTTTCATTCTGCCTTGCCCAAATTTTCCTATTCTTAAACCCGTGTGTTAATCTTTTATCCGCGCAAGGCACTACGGAAGTGGGGCCTGTCAGCGCAATAACTGCTCCGGGCCCACAAGAGCAGGCGATTGTGCAGCCGGCGCCTGAGAGTGAGCCTAAAAAAGAGAACGCGGGGTTGATCAGCGTAAATAGAGTTCCCGAATTAAAAAAGGGCACTATTCTTATTAAGGAGCCTTCCAGCCCAACTGCTGAACTGTCGGTATCAAAGGCGCCACCTAAAGAAGAAAGTCTTACCGAGTTGCAAAAAGACGCGCGTCAATATCATGCCGAGGGCCTGGAGTTCCAGAACAATGGCGAGTTGGATTCTGCCATGGCGCTTTACCAGAAAGCCGTGGTCCTTGATCCTTTTTACGCGGTGGCCTACAACGACTTAGGTATTCTCTATGAGGCCAATGGCCTGCCGCAGCGCGCTGAAGAATCCTACATCAAGGCCATGAATATTGACCCGCAGCTCTTAAGCGCCTATTCTAATCTGGCTATGCTTTATGAATCCCGGCGCGACCTAAGACAAGCCGCGTACTATTGGCAAAAAAGGGCGGAGATGGGATTGGCTAATGACCCCTGGACGCAAAAAGCCCAGCGGCGCTTCAACGATATAGATACAGTGCTCTCTGATAGGCCGGTAGAAGACAATAAGGAAAAAGAGGCCATTGAGCTGCTGGCGCAGGTAACCAATGATAAGGCCCTGCTTAAAAAAGATGACACTGTTCAAGCCAGGGAGTATATGTTCAAAGCCAGGGCGCTCTATAATAAAGGAGAAGACGTCACCGCACTTAAGACGGCTATTGATGCCCAGCAGCTGGATCCCGCAAACGACGAAATAGAGCAATTCGTAGAACAGCTTCAGCATAGGATATTGTCGCGATAAAACCGCAAAGATTCGTTGTCCCCTGCCATAAATCAATGTTTCCAATTTACCCCTTGCATAAAAAATTGTGGAGAAACCGGGTTGTGTGATAGGCCTACGGTAGAGCCGCAAATATAATCAATGTCCGTAAAAACTCTTTATTTAATTGACGCTAATGCTTTTTGCTATCGGGCGTTTTACGCTGTGCGAACTCTTTCAACCTCATACGGCCAGCCAACAGGGGCAATTTACGGTTTCTTAAATATTTTGAACAAGATCATCAAGGAGAAGAAACCGGATTACCTGGGTGTTTGTTTTGATGTCTCGCGCCAGACATTCAGGCAGAAAAAATTCGCGGAATATAAGATCAACAGGCCGCCTATGCCCGACGGCCTGGTCAGCCAGATACCTTTGATCAAATCGATCATTTCTGCTTATGGTATTACTATCTGCCAGAAGCCCGGGTTTGAGGCCGATGATCTGATCGCTACTCTAGCCGTCAAAGCTAAGGCTAAGGGCATACCGGTTGTCATTGTAAGTTCTGACAAGGATATCCTGCAGTTGGTCAGTGACGGCATCAGCGTGTTGAGTCCGCACAAAGA
>JAUYEC010000128.1 GCA_030691585.1 Candidatus Omnitrophota bacterium | reverse complement strand
TCCCTACAGGCACCACGGAGACCGGTTGAGGAGCCGATTGCTGAACCGCTGTCCTGACTTTTTCTGATCTTCTCCCAATGGGCAGGCTTAACCCAGCTTGTTTTATTATTTCGTTTATAGTCGACTTAGAAAGGGGGGTTTGATATTTTTTTTCAATTAAAGTTGAAATAACGCGGCAACTTAGGGTGGGCTTGTTCTTTTTCTTATCTATAATGAAATTTGTTATTTCCGGGGTTATTTTATAGCCGTTGGCCACATGCCCTCCAAATTGGACATTTATATCCTAACAAATAAATGTCCAATTGTCAAGTTAATTCAAATTGGACATTTTAAAACGAATAAATCCCAATAAATAGGGACAGCCACCTATTATTACTTATTCGTATGTCTTAAATAATAGGTGGCTGTCCCTAATCAATTTCTAAAATATCGTTAACACGGGTATTTGATGAGGCTATACTGCCGACAGGCAATTCTACGGTATAAGCAGCTTTAAAATAGACACTGGTGAGCCTGAATGGGGCAAGATTGGCGATGACTTTTATGACACGGTTACCTTTATCCACAAACAAGACGTCAATGGCAAAACACATAAAAACGGTGTGGATGGCATTACAGGGCCGCAAGATGAGCGCTGAACTACCCCCCAATTCCTTCTTCCCCAGCAGGCCCTTGAGCCTGGCCAAGTAAGTAGAAGCCAACACCGCATCAGTTGCTAGAATAGTGTTTTTGGTAATGTTAAAGATTTTCATTTTTTAAGAATGTAGGGACAGGTTTAAAACCTGTCCCTACAATGAATTTTTGAAAATATCCTCGGGGAGGGTAATACCTTTGATCTTGATCTCTTCAAAGAAGGATGGGATATAACCGGTGGCGTGGAAATCTCCGAGGACATTATGATTTTCATCGAGGCCGGTCTGCTTAAAAACAAATATGTCCTTGAGTTCAATATGCAGCTCGTCTTTCATTCCCGCCAGTTCCGAGACCTGAATGATCTTACGGCTGCCGTCAGAGAGCCTGGCGGTATGCACTATTATGTCTACGGCCGAGGCGATCATCTCCCGGATCGCTCTTATCGGTAATTCTATCCCGGACATCAGGATCATGGAATCGAGCCTGGATAAGACATCCTGCGTGGAATTGGCGTGTATTGTGGTCATAGAGCCGTCGTGGCCGGTGTTCATCGCCTGCAGCATATCCAGGGACTCTATGCCTCGGCATTCTCCGATAATGATCCTGTCCGGCCGCATGCGCAGGGTATTGCGGAAAAGATCGCGAATTGAAAGAGCGCCCTTCCCTTCAATGTTAGGCGGCCGCGATTCCAGCCGTATCCAATGTATCTGGTCCAATTTTAATTCCGCGGCATCCTCAATGGTGATGATACGCTCGTTCTCCGGGATAAAAGCCGAAAGAATATTCAAGGTACTGGTCTTACCGCTGCCGGTGCCTCCGGAAACGATGATGTTCTTTCTGCACAACACGCAGGCATGGATAAAATCCGCCATCTTCCGGTTGAGCGTCCGCAATTCAATCAGCTCTTCCACCTTGAACCTTTCCTTGCGGAATTTCCTGATGGTCAGCGCCGGGCCGGTAAGAGAAAGGGGCGGGATGATGGCGTTGACGCGCGAGCCGTCTTTAAGCCGGGCATCCACCATCGGCACAGACTCATCAATGCGCCTGCCGATGGGCGCTATGATACGCTCAATAATGGTCTTTACCTGTTCATTAGAAATAAATTTCTTGCTGGTCAGCTCGATCTTACCGTGGCGCTCAACGTAGACTTCGTCCTTATTATTGACCATAATGTCGGTTATATCCGGGTCCGCCAGCAGATCCTCAAGCGGCCCCAGGCCCAGGGCCTCATCCAGGATCTCCTTGACCAGCTTTTTACGCATCTGGGGAGCAGAAATAAAACTCCCGGCGACTTCCGCCAGGAAATTAGTGACCATCACCGCCGCTCTTTCTTTTAATTCCTTTGTCTTATTCTCGTCGCTGAACACCTTCAGGTCCAGCCTCTTCAAGTTCAACTCTTCTATCAGGCGCTTATGTATCCTGCGTTTGAGTGTGAGGATCTCGTCGGTGTCTTCGACGATTTCGGGCTCAACCGGAGCTTCAGCCAGGCCTTCTTTTTGCCAGAATTCACCTGTCTTTTCAACCACGGCTTCAGCGATATTTATTTTACCCAGATCAAGGTCATGGAGAAACAACGCCTCATTCTCTCCCAGCGAATGGGCAAACTTCTTTATCGCCAGGGCCACTTTTGACTTAGGGTTATCCAAGACCACCGGCACGCGGCGGTTTACGGCATCGCCCACAGCTTTACCTTCAGAGGGAATACGCGCGATGATATCCACAGGCAGGCTGACGGTCACCTCCTGCCAACTTATACCGGATACCGATTCTGCCCGGTTCAAAACGATCTTGATCATCGCCAAAGGAAAATGCAGGGACTGCAGGGTATCCAATATCCACTTGGTCTGGTATATGGAAAGTATATCGGGGGTGACGACTAGCAGTATGAGATTGGCCTGATTCAGAATAGAGACAAAGGCCTCGTTAAAACTTTTGCCCGCGTCTAAAACGATATAATCGTAATCCTTAACCAGCAGGCCAATGGCTTCCTTGATTTTTTCAGTTTCTAAATGCGGCGCCTGCTGCGGCCGCAGCGCGCCGGCCAAAAAATCAATATCCAGAGCAGGGCTATGGGTCAAAAAATCGTATTTTTTAAATTGTTGGGGATATTTTTTTAACAGGTAGATCAGGTCTATCAGCGCTTTCTGGGGTTTTAAATCCAGCATCCGGGACATATCTCCGGCTGCCGCCAGGTCCAGGTCCATAAGGCAGATTTTCTTGCCTTCGTCCTTGCTCAGTGCGACCGCAAGGTTGGCGGCAATAAAGGTCTTGCCTACACCGCCTTTTGTGCTGAAGATAACGATTGTCTTGGCCGGCATATTAATACGGGGATTACATCACTGTGTAACGGTTTTGTACGGACAGGTTTAAAACCTGTCCCTACTTTTTATAAAATATTGGTACTTCTACCCAAAGATCCTGCGATTCTACCTGTGGTGGGAAAGGAGGATAAGGGGCCTGTTTCTGCGCCACGTCTATGGCCGCGTCGTCTAAAATACGGTATCCTGAAGACTGCAGCAGCCTGATTTCCTTGAGATCGCCGCCTGCGTTGAGCAAGAGCGCAAGCTTTAAGTTTCCCTCCCATCCGGTATTTTCCGCCTGGCGGGGATAATAGATGGCATTGCCTATCCTTTCCTGAATCAGGTGGGTATATCCGGCAAGGCCGGGCAGGGTTTCTTTTACAGGGGCCGCCGCAGGCTCAATAATGATCCTTGGGGCCTCTTCTTTCTTAGCAGCTACTTCGCCCTTGATCACGGTCGGGGTAAGCGTAATAAATAATTCGGTGTTGCCTCTTTGGCCGTAGCCGCCGCCGGTCTTGGTGGTCCTTTGCCTGAAAAAATTGCCCAGGACCGGCACATCCGC
>JAUYEC010000095.1 GCA_030691585.1 Candidatus Omnitrophota bacterium | reverse complement strand
TATATCCTGCCAGCCGTTGGCATCGGAATAAGTTGTTTCAAATACCACCTCATTGTTGGGAAGGCCGGACCCCTGGGAGGGGCTCAATGCGACCACCTTGGGAGCCTGGTTGGGAAAAGATATGGTATCGGAATAAGCAGCTGACCAGTTGCCTGCCTTATCTTTATATTTAACATAAACAACCTTGGCCGAAGACGCGCCAGGGCTCAATACCCATGCCTTGTTTATGGCGTATGGCTCGGCGGCTGACCAAGTAGAATTATCATTGGAGAATTTCATTTCGCTCAGGCCCGATTCGCTGTCCTGCGCCAAAAGAGCGAGATTAACATCCATAGAACTGGTGGACGGGGCCCCGCCTGCTATGTTAATCGAACCGGTCGGTGGAGTCACATCCTGCGTGGGTGCCGCTTGGCCGGATACCGCTACGCCATAGATAATTGGATAATAATTCTGGCCCTTTTCAATATAAATTCTGACGAAGCGGTAGGTACCGGAAAGACTGATATCTCTCTGCGTGGGATTGGCCTTTCCGCCTACAGACGACAAATCAGTCTGCAGCTTGGCCCAGGTTTTGGCATCGTTTGAACCTTGGATCTGGTATTTGGTTGAGCCGTAATCTTTATGCCAGAGAATAGAAATTTGGGTTAAGGTGCATACCTTACCTAAATCCATCTGCAGCCACCAGAATGACGGCCTGCTGAAAAAGCTCCCTGCCCCGCGCCAATAGGTGGCATTACTGTTATCAATGGCCCTGGCAGCGGAATAAGAACCAGAGGTGCTGGAGGCGCCGGCCGAGACAATAGCCAGGCCGTTTCCCGGGGCCGGCGGCGGTGGTGGCGGCGGAAGAACAGCATTATTTACCGTAACATTAATCTGCGCCTGCTTGGAATTATTTTTGGCATCATAAGCAATTACTTTGAGGGCGTGGTTGGCGTTTGTGGCAGATGTTGTATCCCAGGAGTAGGCGTAGGGTGCGGCAGTATCGGTAGATTTTAGGCTGTTGTCCACATAAAACTCTACCTTGGTTACCCCCACATTATCCGTGGCCGTAGCCTGGATATTCACGCTTCCGGATATGGTGGAGTTATTTACTGGGGCAGTGATAGAGACTTGGGGAGGTGTGGTATCGCTAGGCTGCGGCTTGGGCCTGGGGCCCATACCCAGAGAGAAAAAACAAAGAAAAACCAGCGCAAAAACACTTTTTCGTCTCAACATAACCACCTCCCATTAATTAGGGACAGCCACCTATTTATTAAAAAATTATAGACAAAAAAAGAGGGTCATTAAACTGACCCTCTGGTTAACCTCCATCAACCACGAGTTTCACTGCTGGCATAGAATATCCTCGTTGTTACGTCAAGCTCGCTGTAGAACAAATCTCATGCTGTCCCTATGCGAATTCACCTTAACACGCACGCACCTGGATGTCAATAGAAAAAGGGGACAGCGACTTTTTTTTATGCGGGAAAACGATGCGTGAAAAAAAGTCGCTGTCCCCTTTTTTAATTTATTTGTTCCGCGATTGCCTTGGCAGCAATACGGTGGACGATTTCGTTGGGATGCTGGTCCGTAGGATGCACCCAGAGTTTATCGGTGCGCAGATTCTTCAGGAGCGGGAACAAGTCTATGAATACCCCGCCCTCCTCCTTGACCACCTCGCCCACGCGGCTATGCACATCGGCAAAGGGATACTGCTCAAGCCGGTAGAGCATCGGAAAGAAAACGACATAAACGGGAATATTTTTCTGCCGGCAGATGCGAATCATCAGGCGCAATGCCTGCTCGCTCCTGACCCAATCCCTGCTTTCCGGCTGGTAAAGCGCGCTGTAGTATGAAACCATAGCCGCGTTTTTCTTCCTGCTCATATTTATCTGCCAGAGCAGGCGGCTAAGGCGTAATTTATACAGGCCGCTCTCCGGCGGACGGGCGGCAAACAGGCGCGGGTCAGTATCATACCAGCGCGGCACTCTTTGCACCTCTTGTGTTCCCGGGGCCACCGCGTATAATTCCGGCTCGGCTTCGCTAAGGTCATACTTCAACACCACGATATCGGGATTATATTTTAAAGCGAAATGCTCCAGCGCGAAAAGCTCGTTTACACTGTTATAACCGCCCACGCCGAAATCATAACTCTCAAAACACTTACCGTAAAGTCCGCCGGTAATATCATATTTTCCGGAGGCGTTGTAGGGGCGGGTTTCAAACCCGCCCCTACAGTATTTGGCGTTAAGCAGCTCAGAGACTTTTTCCGGGTAGGTGTCTTGGAAGCGCACACCCTCGCCAAAAGTAAAAGAATCCCCGAGAAAAGCAATGCGCAGCCTGCCCTGCGGCTTGTCCACGCTGAATTCCGGGCCGCGCCACCCCAGGGAATTGGTACACTGGTCAACTTCATTATCCTTGCCGAAGTATCCGCGCGGGTTGCCGTCGTAGACAAAGCGGATACATTCTCCGGGCGCGTTGACATATACGGGCATGCCGTCCTCTATACCGATAAAGGAAAATTGCGGCGGCGTGGAATGCCAATTATAGAAACGCGGCAGGCCCAGGATGGCCAATGCCGCTTCCGCGCAAACCAGGCAGAAAAATAAACTTGCAAAAAGTAAAATGAATTTTTTGATCATGCACCTATCTTGTAGGGGCGGGTTTGAAACCCGCCCCCTACGTTACTTTCTTTTAAATACCGCTATTCCGTATTCTTCGCTTGTAAACGGAAACGGGCCGAATTGCCTGACCAACTCGTAATTCCGCCCTATATATGTCCAGACCGCCTGGCCGTAATCCTGGCCAAATACCGGATAACCCTGCTCATCTGCCAGCCGTTGGTTGATCACCACGTAACTGACCTTATACTTCTCCATTTCACGGATGACCCTATTGGTCACACCCTGCTTGTTCAAATCCAGCGGCATATACATGCAGTAATAAAGCGGGTTACGCCTTTGAGCCATAAAATTTATCATCGGCCCTTCGGGAAAAACCACCAGCGTATCTTCGGCAGCTGTTTCCTGCCGTAAATATTCTATCAGCTTGCTGCAATTCTCCTCTCTGCTGTTAAAAAAATTAGAGACCGTGCCGGCCGCAGTGGCAACCTTCAGCGTTTTATTGTCGTAACAGAACCGTGAAAGGCTAAAATGCCCGGCAATAAAAATAATAAATACCGCGCTAAAGGCGATCTTAAAAAATGCCTTGTTTACCGCCGCCGGCAAGAACCGGGGTATAACCTCCAAGAACAAAACATAATAAAAAATCATCCCCGGCACTAAAAGATAAAAACCGTAATGCCCCGGCCGCACGAAAAAGAACGTCCGCACCAGGAGCAAAAACGACAAAAGTGCCAGGCAAAACAGCGTCAATAATTTGTTTTTTTCCGCCTCTGTTTTAACGATAACAACAACAGGCAGGAGCGCTGAAATGGCGAGCGCTAAAAATACCGGCAGAGGACGGTATTGCCAGTCAAAAGGGAAGAATTTTTTGACAAAAAAGCATCCGATGGCGATAAAAATGGCTGATACCATTACTACAAAGACGTAGGGGCGGGTTTTAAACCCGCCCCTACCCATACGGTCAACTACAAACCCGCCTACAGCAAAAAAGACGATCAAAACGACGTAATTAAACAGGCTTTTCAAGATGATCAGGCCGTTTTCCTTGAGATTAGCCGCACCGGACAGCCATCCGGGAATGGAGGCATTAGGTTGTATGGCGCGCAAGAGGCCGGCAAGCGGTTCGCCTAATCCGCCGGGCTTGAGCGAAAACAAGAGATAAACAATACCGAGCACCGAAAGCGGGGCTATGACAAAGGCCAGCCCTGCCTTAAACCGCGCCTTCCCGCGTAACATACTGCCGCAGGCAGCCGCTGCAACCGTGCTCAAGCCGACTTCTATTTTTGAAAGCAGCGCCAGGGTGATAAATAAAGCTGTAAGCAAGCCGGCTTGCCGGCCGCCCCGCAGCCAGCCATAAAAAAAATACAGCGCGGCCAGGGCAAAGCTAAGCGCATGTATCGCCCCATAGCTGTAAGGCACGATAAAATTATAATTTCCGTAATAGACGTATTGGCCGAAGGCAAAAACGATGAAAAATGTCCATAGCGCAAGCGTTGAGCAAAACTTACCCAAGAATATCCGCGAGACTTTATAGACGAGAAACCCGGCGAAGGCCGCGGTAATAATACCGCAGGCCACAAGGCTGGATAATTTTATACCAAGGGCCTTGAAAAACAGCGCGTTTAGATACGGCGAGAACGGGCCATAGATATAATAAAAATTCCGGTATAAAATGTCCCCGGAACAAATACGCAGGGGCGCGTACATCTCCCTGCCGGTGTCCACGATCAGGTCGCCCCATTTGAACCAGCTCAAATGCAGAAGGTAGGCAAATACCGCCGCACTCGAGGCAAAAACAAGCCAGTATTTATAACGGTCGTTTTTTAGCATACGCGATATCTTAAAAAAAGGGACGGTTATATTTTTTCCGCTCCCAAGAAGATTTAAAAAATAGAACCGTCCCCTTTTTTCGGCTTAAGAGACGGGTATTTTTTTACCGTCGAGATAATAGTAAACACCTTTTCCATGTCCAGGCGGCCCTGCGGGTCAAAGATGTAAACCTTAAAAAAATCATCTTCGGGGGTAATAAGGGTACAGTCAAAATAATGCTCTTTGCCGGTGATGTTGTAATTTATAAAACCCCGGTTGCGTCCGATGGTCAAGAGCGCCATCCGGGCACTCTGCTGGCCGCCCAGATTCGGGGTAAATATACCTTTCATGATCACGAAAAAGGCGTCGGTAATGTTTTGTAAGTTTTTAAGGTCGGCGAACATCACCCGCCGCATAAATTCGTAGTTGTCCCTCACGCCGATTTTCTTTAGGTCGGGGTAGAGCCCGGGAAAAAATCCCGGCTTCTCATAAAGCATATAGAACATTTCACCCTTGTCCAAGCGCCTGTGCTTCTTATAATAGAACTTCTTAGTCATCTCCTCTACTACATTAAAACCTTTTGGCGCGTATATGGATATGTGACGGACAGCATAAGGCAATAATTCCTGTTTGTATTGCGTATTGACTTCCCCCGCGTTGATCGTCTCAGACGGAGACATGCAAAGGATCGGTTCTGTTTCGCAGGTCCCTATACCGGAAGAAACATAGTTCCTCAAGAGGGTCGGGCCGCCAAAGCGCGCCACAAATACTATGCTCAACACCAGAACAAGAGTAGTCAGGGTGTATTGAAGGAATTTGGACGGTTTAGCCATTTTAGATATTGCCTCCTGTAGGGGCGGGTTTAAAACCCGCCCCTACAATATGCTGACTGTAGGGACAGCATATTATGCTGTCCCTACATATCTTTCAGCTTTTTAATCTCTTCTTCTTTAATACTGAAACAATGCTCCGGGCCGGGAAATTTCCCTCCGACCACCTCTGCCTTATATTCTTCCACTGCCTTTGTGATCAAGGCAGAAAGGTCAACGTATCTTTTGACGAACTTCGGCCGGAAACGCTCATATAACCCCAGAAGATCATGGATCACCAGGACCTGTCCGTCGGTCCAGGGGCCGGCACCTATACCGATCGTGGGAATGGATAATTTTTCGGTAATGATCCGTGCTATCCTGTCCGGAACGCACTCAAGCACAAGCGCAAAACACCCCAGCCCTTGTAATTGCCGCGCCTCCTGGATCAGCCGCTTTGCCGCATCCGCGTCTTTGCCCTGCACCTTAAAACCTCCGAGCTTATCAATGGTCTGCGGGGTAAGGCCTATGTGGCCCATCACCGGGATCCCGGCCTTTGCGATCGCCTCGGTTGCCTCAGGGCATTGGTCAAACCATTCCAGTTTTACAGCACCGCACCCCGCTTCTTCTATAAACCTGCGCGCGTTCTCCGCCGATTTTTTCGGGTCCACTTGATACGACTCATACGGCATGTCTCCGACGACCAAAGCGTTTTTTACCGCCCGGGTTACCGCCTTGGAGTGATAGATCATCTCGGTCATCCCGACTTTAGTCGTGGAATCAAGGCCCAAGACCACATTGGCCAGTGAATCACCGACCAGGATCATATCTATGCCCGCCTTGTCAACCAGCGACGCCATAGGATAATCGTAGGCAGTAAGCATGGTGATCTTACGCTTACCCTTTAATGCTTGGATTTCTTTAACGTTCATTTTATTTTTCTCCAGGCCTTCCTGTAGGGGCGGGTTTGAAACCCGCCCCTACATTGTATGCCTATGTAGGGACAGCATAATATGCTGTCCCTACAATTTTATTTATCTATCTGTACCGAAACTATTCGTGCACCCGGATATTTTTTTATCAATTCCCGCGCCTTTTCTGCACCCAACACGCATATCGCGGTAGCCAGAACATCGGCAGTCAGGCCGCTGTCCGCGGTAACGGTTACCGCCTCCACTGCCTTTTGCGCGGGATATCCTGTCCGGGGGTCAAGGATATGCGCGTAGCGCTTGTTTTGCGCGATAAAAAACTGCTCGTAATCTCCTGATGTTGCCACGGCCTGGTCCTTTAATTCCAAAAATCCCTTTACACCACTGCCGCGGGGATTTTTTATCGCCACTTTCCACGGCCTGCCGCGATTATTTCCCAGGCAATAGACTTCACCACCGGCATTGATCAAACAGTTGTCGATACCGGCCTGCTTTATTTTTTCTATTGCGCGGTCAACCGCGTAGCCCTTGGCCACGCCGCCCAGGTCTATCTTTAACCCAGGGGTGCTAAACTCCACCGTGCTGTCCGATTCATTCAGGACA